>JBGQIR010000055.1:0-9271 GCA_041498535.1 Methylomirabilis sp. (SeqCode) | reverse complement strand
AGGCCCTGGAGTATCTTCGCGAACAGGCATCGGAGTACGTGCCGATGGAGGGCTGGCCGGCCCTGCGCGAAGACTTGGTTGTGATGGACTACGAGGGCTTCATCGGCGGCAAACCGCTCAAGGGTGCGACCGCCCAGAATGTTTCAATTCTCCTTGGCGCCCGCCAGTTCATCCCCGAGTTCGAGGAGCAGCTTCACGGCCTCAAGAAAGGGGAATCTAAGGAGTTTCCCTTGGAGTTTCCTGCTGATCACGGGCGACGGGAGCTGGCGGGGAAGCGCGTCCTCTTCAGGGTGGCGGTCAAAGAGGTCAAGAAGAAGCGGGTGCCTCCGCTGGACAATGATTTTGCCAAATCGGCCGGTGAGTGCGAGAATGTCCGGGAGTTGAAGGAGAAGGTCGAGAAAGACCTGCTGGCCCACAAGGAGCGGGAGCAGGCGGCTCACCTGAAGGACCAGATCCTTGAGCAGTTGCTGGCCGCCCACCCATTCGATGCTCCGGAGTCCCTTGTTGATGCGGAGGTCGAACACATCCTCGCCGAGCTGAAGCGAAGCCTGACCAGCCGAAGGGCGACGGCCGCTCAGATCGAGGAGGAAGCCACGCGCGGCCGTGACAAGGCGAGAGACCTTGCCAGAAAACGGGTGCGAAGTTCCCTCTTTCTGGAGGCGGTCGCGAAGCAGGAGCGTCTTGTCGTCTCAGAAGAGGAATTGAATGAGGAGATCCGCTCTTTTGCTGCTGCCTTACACCAGGATCCCGCCGCTTTCCGAGAGATGCTGCGGCGGGAGGGGCGCCTCGAGGGGATTGAAAGACGGCTGCTAGAGCGAAAGGCTCTCAATTTCCTGTACGAACGGGCCAATGTGGTGGAGGGGGTCAATCTCGTGACCCTTGCCTGAACGAAGGGAGTACGCGCATGTACCTGATTCCGATGGTGGTCGAGCAGACGAGCCGTGGAGAGCGAGCCTACGACATCTTCTCCCGCCTCCTGAAGGACCGAATCCTTTTCATCGGCACCCCGATCGACGATGCCGAGTCGAACCTAGTCATCGCCCAGCTCCTGTTCCTTGAGGCGGAAGACCCCGACAAGGACATCCATCTGTATGTCAACTCACCCGGCGGTTCGGTGACCGCGGCACTGGCCATCTACGATACCATGCAGTATGTCAAGCCGGCCATCGAGACCATCTGCATGGGGCAGGCGGCCAGCGGCGCTGCGCTGCTTCTGGCGGCCGGAGCCAAGGGAAAGCGATTCGCCCTGCCTCACGCCCGCATCATGATCCATCAGCCGTACGGCGGGGCCCAGGGCCAGTCGACGGACATCCAGATCCAGGCGAAAGAGATCCTTCGGATGCGGGAGGAACTGGACAGGATCATCTCCCTGCACACCGGCCAGCCGGTGGAGCGGGTCGAGAAAGACAGCGAGCGAGACTTTTTCATGTCAGCGGCAGAGGCCAAGGTATACGGCCTCATCGACGAGGTGATCCACTCGCGGGTCGGCCTCATGACGCCGGCGGCTGCCGTCGCAGCGCTTCAACCAGCGTGAGCGCTCGGCCGACCAACACTGATTGACCGTGTCCGGGCAAGGGGCGAATCGATCGGCAGGCTGATCCTCAAGCGCATTGCAGTCGTCACCATAGAAAGAGCATAGAAAGGGATAGAAAGGGCTCGTTGGGACGGTATGCTCCCTTTTGCTCTTGACGTCACATCGTCGCAGCGGCGCTAAGCACGAGAAGGGGGGGTCGATGGCCAAGGCGGTGAAAGGCGGTGGGAAGCTCACCTGCTCCTTTTGTGGAAAAAATCAAGACGATGTCCGGAAGTTGATCGCTGGTCCCACTGTGTACATCTGCGACGAGTGCATTGAGCTCTGCAATGACATCATCGCCGAGGAATGGGAAGAGGAAAAGAGCAAGAGTTTCGGGGAACTTCCCAAACCCGCCGAGATCAAATCGATCTTGGACCAGTATGTCATCGGCCAGGAGCGGGCCAAAAAGAGCCTGGCGGTCGCCGTCCACAACCACTACAAGCGCGTCAACGCCCGGATGACCTTTGATGAAGTCGAACTGACCAAGTCGAATATCCTCCTCCTCGGTCCCACCGGATGTGGCAAGACGTTGCTGGCTCAAACCCTGGCCAAGATCCTGGACGTCCCGTTCACCATCGCCGATGCCACGACCCTCACCGAGGCGGGGTATGTCGGGGAGGACGTGGAGAACATCATCCTCCGACTGTTGCAGGTCGCGGACTACGATGTGGAACGGGCGGAGCGGGGGATCATCTACATCGACGAGATCGACAAGATCGCCCGAAAGTCCGAAAACCCTTCCATTACCCGAGATGTCTCGGGCGAGGGGGTCCAACAGGCTCTCCTGAAGATCCTGGAAGGAACCGTGGCCAATGTCCCGCCTCAAGGAGGCCGAAAGCATCCCCAGCAGGAGTATCTTCAGGTTGACACGACCAATATTCTGTTCGTCTGCGGCGGTGCGTTCGTCGGACTGGAGAAGATTATCGAGCACCGGATCGGCCAGAAGTCGATGGGGTTCGGGGCCCAGATTCAGGGGAGGCGCGGAAAACGGATCAGCGAGCTGCTGACCGAGGTCCAGCCGGAAGATCTGCTTCGGTACGGCCTGATCCCCGAGCTGGTGGGGCGGCTGCCGGTGGTGGCGGCCCTGCACGAGCTGGACGAAAAGGCCCTGGTCCTGATCCTGGTGGAACCGAAGAATGCTCTCTTGCGACAGTACCAAAAGTTCTTCGATTTCGAGCACGTGAAACTGACCTTTACCGACGATGCGATCAGCGCGGTGGCCCAAGAGGCGGCCAAGCGAGAGACCGGCGCCCGCGGGCTCCGAGCGATCCTCGAGGAGATCATGCTCGACATCATGTATGAGGTTCCCTCCCAGTCGGGGATCGCCGAGTGCATTGTCAATCGTGAGGCAGTGATCGAGCGAAAGGCTCCGATCATGCTCTACAAGAAGAAGGCCGAATCCGCATAGCGGTCATTCCCCAGCTTGTTGGGGAGTCTCGCGGTGCCTGAGGGTGATCGACATGAAGGGTGATATGCGGCGCCGGATACTCGTGGGAAGCTGCCTGCTGTTCGCACTCTCCATCTCGGGGTGCGCGATCCTCGATCTCTTCCCATCGAAACGGGCCGAGGCACCCGGCGGCTCGGACCAGGAGTTGCTGAGCCGCGCCGACGCAGCCATCGCACGGAAGAAGTACGACGAGGGGCGCAAGAACCTTCAGCGCCTGATCAACCAATTCCCCGAGAGCGAACTGGTTCCGGTGGCGCGTCTCAACGTGGGCCGCGCTTTCTTCAATGAAAAGCGGTACGACGAGGCACGCGCCGAGTACCAGCGATTCATCGAGTTGTTCCCACAACATGAGCGAGTTGACGAAGCGCGCTATTACATGGGACTTTCCTTTTTCCGCCAGATGGAGAAGGCAGACCGTGATCAGTCGCTGTCAAGAAAAGCGATCGCGGAGTTTCAGACGCTGGTCAGCGAATTTCGCGACTCTCAGTACGCCGCGGACGCCAAGGCCAAACTGGCACAGTGTCGCCGGCAACTCGCGAACAAGGAGCTCTACGTCGGCAAATTCTACTTCAACCGTGGCGCCTATAGCGCTGCCATCAGACGGTTCGAGACAGTCCTGAAGGAATACCCGGGCTCCGAATACGACGATCAGGCCCTCTACTATCTGGGGGAGTCGCTCTGGGAGCTCGAGCAGAAGGGGGCCGCCAAGCCCATTTTCGAGCGGGTCCTATCCCAATTCCCAGACTCCGACATGGGTCCGCTTGCCGCCAAGCGGCTTGGAGTCGCTCTCGCCCCGAACCCACGCCGCAAGCCGACCCCCAGTTTCTTCAGCACCGTGTACACCACGATGACGGACACGTTTTCAGAGGTGAAGGACGCCGTTCTGGATAGTGATCTTTGGCAGACCTGGGTACCGTAGCTCGTCAAGGCGAGCGCACTCGCGGCGTGCACACATGGTCACGTGACCTCCTGCTATGGGCGAGGACGCCACTGCAGCGTTGTAGCGAATGCGTGGGCGCAGGGGGGTAGAGCGGGCGCCGTCCCTCGGGCAGCAGACCCGTTCGTTGCTCCGCCACTACCATCTGGCGCCGAAAAGAGGCCTCGGGCAAAGTTTCCTGATCGCGCCGACCGTTCGCGATCTGATCGTCGACGCGGCAGAGTTGGGCCCGGACGACCTGGTGGTGGAGATCGGTCCCGGCACCGGCGTCCTGACTGAAGCCCTCGCCGAAAAAGCGGGCTGGCTGGTGGGGATCGAGCAGGACCCCGGGCTGTATCAACTGCTTGTGGATCGCTTCGGAAATCGACCCAGGGTTTCGTTGATCTGTGGGGACGCCCTTGTCTTCGATGTCGCAGGATTCCTCGGCGAGACGTTCCCAGGACATGGACGGGCCAAGCTGGTTTCGAACCTCCCCTATTCAGTTGCCACCCCTCTCATCCTCCAACTGATCCCGCTGTACCAGTGCTTTTCGTTCCTCCTGGTGATGGTGCAGCGCGAAGTGGCACGCCGGCTCCTGGCTGCGCCGGGGGAGGACGGGTACAGTGCCTTGACGCTGAGATGTCGCTACGAGGCGGAGGCCACCGTGGTGGCCCAGGTGCCGAGAACCGCTTTCTATCCCAGGCCCGCGGTGGATTCGACGCTCGTCCGCCTCGACCTGCTCCCGAGACCCAGGGTGTCGGTGCAATGCCCTGATCTCTTGTTTCGCGTGGTGCGGGCTGCATTCGGGCAGCGAAGGAAGACGCTCCGGAATGCCTTGCTAGGCGGGGGCATCGTGGCGGACTCGATGGTCCTGGAGCGGATCCTGGCCGATGTGAGCATCAATTCGAAGCGCCGCGGGGAGACCCTAGACCTTACTGAATTCGCCAAGCTGGCGGATCATCTGCATGCGATGCACGTGGTCCCGCCCCCACATCCCGGCGAGGAAGAAGATGTCTCAGACGACCAAGGATGAAGACATGGAGGCGGACACCCGATGAAGGTCTCGGCTATTGGCGAATTTGGCCTTATCGAGCGGATCAGGAAACTCCTGCCGCGGCCGAGCGATGCCCTCCTTGGGATCGGCGATGACTGCGCCGTCCTGCGACCGGCGGCAAGCAAAGACCTTCTCCTGACTACCGACCTACTTGTTGATCACATCGATTTCACGCAGCACACCATTACACCCTTTTATCTTGGGCGGAAGGCGATGGGGATAAATCTCAGCGACATTGCCGCCATGGGCGGGCTGCCACGCGCCGCACTCGTCACACTGGCGCTCCCACCCGACACGGAGATCGAGTTCGTGGACGAGCTCTATCGTGGCCTCCAAGAGGAAGGGGCTCGATACTCGGTCGAAATCATCGGCGGCGATCTCTCTGCCTCGTCAACCCTCATGATCAGCGTCACCTTGGTAGGAGAGGTAGAGCCAGGGAGGGTTGTCACGCGCTCCGGAGCGAAGCCGGGGGAGCGGATCTGGATCACGGGCCGGTTGGGTGCGTCCGCAGCAGGCTTGGCGGCCTTAAGAGCTGGCTTCCGCCTCCGGGATGATCGGGTCGAGGCTCCCTCGGAGGTCTCCGCCGACCTGAAGGAGGCGATCCATCGGGCCATCGAACGGCATCGCTGCCCCACCCCAAGGGTCCGCGAGGGGCGCGCCCTTGCAGACGCTGGAGTCGCCTCGGCGATGATCGACTTAAGTGATGGGCTTGCCTCAGACCTGTGGCATCTGTGCCATGAGAGCGGCGTCTCGGCGAGGATCAGAGAGGATCAGATTCCGATCGATCCGGTGGCCTCGGCCGTTGGACACTATCTCGGCAAAGAGCCGATTGCGATGGCTCTGGAGGGCGGAGAAGACTTCGAGCTTCTTTTTACGTCTTCGTCGGATCCTACTGAGATTCATGCTATTTTCTCTGATGGTTTGGATGTCACAGAAGTGGGCGGGCTTGAGGAAGCCGGTCGGGGGTGCGTACTCGAGCGGCGAGGCGGCGACACCGTACCGCTCACCGGCGGTTACGATCATTTCCGCCAACAATGACCGCGCATAGAGACGCCCATAGAGATGAATGATTCACCGTCGGCAGGAACGGAGTTATCCCTGACAGGACCAAGAGAGTGTCAGGGCGTGAAAAGGGGGGATGAACATGGAGGGGCCGGGCAGGGCGTTACACGGAATGAGGTTCTTGGGGTCTTCGATCGCTGCCGGCTTTCGGGGGGCCGTGACGATCATGGCGTTTACCGACAGCGGCTGGATGCGGCAGTTCCGCCTGTCCAAGCGGATCATCTTCCTCTCTTGCGCTGTCCTGATTGCCCTGACCTTCGGGTCAACGATGACGCTACTGAACCTTGTTCGGGGGCAATATTACCTCACACGCATGCAATACTTGGAGCGGGAAAACCGCGCGATGACCTCGCTCCTGCAAGGGCAGGCCGAGCAACTCAGCAAGCTCAAGCTCGAAATGATCAAGCTAGAGGAGTTTGAGGAAAGCTTGCGGCAGGTCTCCGGGCTAAGCGTCCGGTCCGAGCCTCAGGAGAAAGAGTCTGACCGCGCGGGAGGGGAATTCAATTCATTGCGCCGCCGGCCATGAGACTTGTCGAACCTCCTGCCTTATGAGCTATCCCTCGCCTCACGCTTTGCCTTGTATGCCTCGATGCAGGGGCTGCATGCACCGTCGGCGGAGACCCACTCGGGATGCTGCCGCTTGATCCGATTGATCAGCCATTGCTCCGCGTCTTCGTGCAGCGTGCGGAACTCTTCCTGGATTGCGCTCCCGCAGAGCGGACAGGTGTAGCTTGGCATAAGGTCTCTCCTCAGAACGATCAGTCGGCCATGATGCCCATCAGCCTAGAACCGGCGGTGTCACACTCAATTGTTACTTAGGGCTCGCCCACCCGGTGCAGGGTCAACAGGTTGGTCCGGCCTTTGACACCGATGGGAGCGCCGGACACGATGACCAGGACGTCGCCTTTCGCGGCGGTTCCGTCAGCAAGGAGCGCTTCATCGATCTTTTGGATCATCTCGTCCACATGTCCAATGGGGGTCATGATCTTCGGGATCACTCCCCAATACAGGCAGAGGCGGTTCCGGACGTGTTCGTTGGGAGTGAAGGCGATCACGGACGTGGCCGGCCTGAAGCGGGAGATCAGTCGCGCGGTCGAGCCGGTTTGCGTGAAGGCGACGATCGCTCGCGCCTTGGTGTCCACTGCCGCCCGACAGGCCGCTTCGCTGATGGCATCGGGGAACGTCTGCGCGCGCCCAGATTCGTGCGGAAACGGCGCTCGTGGCGGGAGGCCACCCTCCGCCTCGACGGCCACCTTCGCCATGACTCGAACCGCCTCGATCGGATACGCCCCTGAGGCGGTCTCGCCTGACAGCATGACGGCGTCGGTTCCATCAAAGATCGCGTTGGCCACGTCAGAGACCTCTGCCCGGGTCGGACGCGGGTGTTCGATCATCGAGTCGAGCATCTGCGTGGCCGTGATGACGATCGCCCCATGAAGGTTGGCCTGCCGGATGATCTGCTTCTGGATGAGAGGCACCTCTTCGAGCGGCATCTCTACACCAAGATCGCCCCTGGCGATCATCACGCCGTCAGCTACCTCGAGAATCTCGTCGAGATTGCGGACCGCCTTTGGCCGTTCGAGCTTGGCGATGATCGGGATGTCAACCTTTCGCCTTCGCAGAAGCTCTTTGACCTTCGAGATATCCTTGCTGGTCCGAACGAACGACAGCGCGATATAATCGACCCCCTGTTCGATCCCGAAGTCCAGGTCAGTGAGGTCCTTCTCGGTCACGGCGGGAACACTGATCGCCACGCCAGGGAGGTTCAGCCCCTTGTGGTTCATCAGGACACCGCCCTGCAACACGCTGCACACGACATGCACGCCATCGGTCCTGAGGACTTCGAGATGGATCAGGCCGTCGTCGATGAGGATCTGATCCCCGGCCTTGACCTCGGTCGCGAGCCGGTCATAGGTGACAGACGCGATCTTTTCCGTGCCCTCCACCTCCCGCGTTGTCAATGTGAACTGATCGCCGGAGTAGATGGTCGCTGAGCCCCCCCTCAACAGGCCCAGGCGGACCTTCGGGCCCTGGAGATCTTGCAGGATCGCCACGGGGCGGCCTTTCTCGGCGGAAAGCGCCCTCACCGTCCGGATCGCTTCGCTGTGCTCTTCCCAGGTTCCGTGCGAGAAGTTCAGGCGGGCGACGTCCATTCCCGCGTCGATCAGGCGCCCGATGACCTCGGGCTTGCTGCTGGCGGGGCCGATCGTGCACACGATCTTGGTCTTCCGCTCCATGATGCAGCCTCCGTGGCCAACGCGCTCAGCGCTTCTGGGCATAAGGCGCTGCCATCGCCGCGTGGGAACCCAATTCCTCCTCGATTCGGAGAAGTTGATTATACTTGCAGGTCCGGTCGGTCCGGCTGAGGGAGCCGGACTTGAGCTGACCCGCCCCAGTCGCCACCGCCAGGTCGGCGATAGTGGTATCCTCGGTTTCCCCTGAGCGATGGGAGATGACGGTGCGGTAGCCCACAGACCGAGCCAACTCCATTGCCTGGAGCGTCTCCGTCAGCGTCCCGACCTGGTTGAGCTTGATCAAAATCGCGTTCGCAGCGCCTTCGTCGATCCCGCGCCTCAGGCGGCGGATGCTTGTCACAAAGAGGTCGTCGCCCACAACCTGGATCGTCTTCCCCAGCTCGTTGGTGAGCAGCTTCCAGCCTTGCCAGTCATCCTCGGCCAGGCCGTCTTCAATCGACACGATCGGATACTGGCGGACCCAGTCGGCATAGAAACGGACCATTCCCTCGGCGTCGCGGATCGAGCCGTCGGATTTCCTGAAGACGTACTGGCCTCCCTCGAAGAATTCACTTGCTGCCGGGTCGAGCGCGAGCGCGATCTGGGTGCCCGGCCGATAACCGGCCTTTCCGATCGCTTCCAGGATCAGTTCGATCGCTTCGACATTCGAGCGCAGGCGCGGCGCAAAGCCGCCCTCATCGCCCACCGCTGTGCTATACCCGTGCGCAGCCAAGACCCGCTTCAGGTTGTGGAACGTCTCGGCCGCGATCCGGAGAGCCTCGCCAAAGGTTGGGGCTCCGACAGGGACGATCATGAACTCCTGGAAATCGACGTTATTGTCGGCATGGGCACCCCCGTTGATGATATTCATGAGGGGGACCGGCAGCATCGTGGCCGAGGGGCCGCCCAGATATCGGTACAGCGGGACGCCACGCGCGGCTGCACTGGCCTTTGCGACGGCAAGCGAGACGCCCAAGATCGCGTT
>JBGQIR010000054.1:0-9424 GCA_041498535.1 Methylomirabilis sp. (SeqCode) | reverse complement strand
GGGAGGAAAGCGAATGAGTGACACGTATCAACAGGTAGCCGAGCTACTCGATCTGAAGGGAGAGGTCTGCCCCTATACCTTCGTAAAGAGCAAGTTGGCGCTCGAGGAGATGGAAAGCGGCCAGGTGCTAAAAATCATCATAGATAACCTCGGATCGGCCGCGAATGTCCCCAGGAGCCTGAGCAGTGAGGGACATCAGATCCTGCATGTTGAGAAACTGAACGATACGGACTGGGTCATCACAGTCAAAAGGGGCTGACACGTGCAGCGTCAGCCCCTGAGCCACCACCCGGCGGCGAGCGGTAGTGAGGAAAGGGGCCCTTCGGACAACCTGGGGGTTGAGGCGACCCACAGACTGGACTGACGACAAAGGGGACATGGATGAGAACAGCGGATCTTCTTGAGGCCATCGGTAATACGCCATTAGTGGAGCTTCCACGGGTCAGTCCAAAGAAGGGGGTCCGGATCTTCGCCAAGATGGAGGGAAACAACCCCACCGGCAGCCTCAAGGACCGGATCGCAAAATACATGATTGAGCAGGCCGAGCGGAGCGGCGAGCTGACGAAGGACAAGGTGATTCTGGAGCCGACGAGCGGCAACACCGGCATCGCGCTGGCCATGATCGGGCGGAGGAAGGGGTATAAGGTCAAGGTGGTGATTCCGGAGAATGCCACACCGGAGCGCCGTCAACTCCTGGAGATTTTTGGCGCCGAGATGATCTATTCTGATGGGACAAAAGGGAGCAACGGCGCCATCGAGCTGGCTCAGAAGCTTGTGGCGGAAGACACGTCGCTCTATATGCCCTTCCAGTACGGCAATCCGGCCAACCCTCTGGCCCACTATGAGACCACGGCCGTGGAGATCTTGAACGACCTGCCGGACGTCGATGTCTTCGTGGCAGGCCTTGGCACCGGCGGGACACTGATGGGTGTCGGCCGCCGGCTGAAGGAAGTCAATCCCAAGACCAAAGTCATTGCCGTCGAGCCGCATCCGGGTGACCTGGTCCAGGGCTTGCGGAGCCTCGAGGAGGGCTTCATCCCACCGATCTTGGACACACGCTTGTTGGACGGCAAGATCATGGTCGACTCCCGGTGCGCCTTTGCCGCGACCAGGGATCTGACAACCAAGGAAGGGATCTTCGCAGGCGTATCCTCCGGGGCTGTCGTTCACGTCGCGGTACGGATGGCGCATCGGATGGAGAAGGGAAACATCGTCGTGATCCTCTGCGATGGTGGATGGAAGTATGTGAGCCTGGGCGTGTGGCAGAAAGAGTTCCCAGCGTTGGGCGAGAACATGTACAGTCACCTCTGGTGGTAGGATGGACCTGACCGAGCAGCAGTTGAAGGACATCTTCGCTCATGCGGAAGAGGGGTATCCTGATGAGGTCTGCGGGATCGTCATCGGAAAGACGAGCGATTCGACAACGCACGCTGTGCGCCGATGCGCCAACCTGGCGAACCAGTACCACCAGGAAGACCCGATTCGCTTCCCCCGGAATGCCAGGACCGCCTACGTCATGGACCCAAAGGATCTTCTTCGGATCCAGCGTGAGGCCGACTCGCAAGGATTCGACTTCATGATTATCTATCATTCTCACACCGATCATGAGGCCTATTTCTCCAAGACCGATCGAGAGCTGGCGCTGTTCAATGGAGAGCCACTGTGGCCTAATGCACGCTATATTGTGGTCTCAGTCAAGAAGCATAAGACCTCGTATTTTAAGATATTTATCTGGGATTCTCTCATAAAAGACTTTAGCGAGGAGCCAGTATCTGTTTTGAAGGAAAGTCGGTAGCATTTTTTGGGTCCCGTTTCCCGATAGTTTCAATAGACTTACTTATAATTCCACGAACTGGGGTAAGTGAGCCAAATCGGGAACCACCGAAGGGTGTGACGATGGGCGAACCACAGGTGAATGAAACCAAGGCACAGCGGGTTGAGCGCCTTAAGCGAGAAAAGAACCCCTGGGAATGTTTCGACGAGATCGAGCGCTTTGCACGCGAAGGACATGCCTCGATCCCCTCAGAGTGGTTGAACAACTACTTCCGCTGGTGGGGTGTTTATCCCCAGGGCGACGGTATCGGAGCGGTCGGAGGGAAGGGTGGGGAGGGGAAGGCCGTCCCATACTTCATGGTGCGCATCCGCATCCCGAACGGCCTTCTGTTGTCCCACCAGCTTCGGACGATTGCTGACCTTGCTGAAAAGCACGCCCGTGGCATTGGCGACCTCAGCGTCCGTCAGAACATCCAGCTCCACTGGCTCACCATTGAAAGCCTACCCAGCCTGTTCCAAAACCTCTGGCGGGCCGGGATCACGACGGTGGGCGCTTGCGGCGACGACACCCGTAACATCACCGGCTGCCCTCTCGCGGGTGTGGACGCCGACGAGATCGTAGACGCCTCGCCTCTCGTTTACGCGGCGACCCTTATGCTGAATGGTAACCCCGAGTTTTATAACCTGCCGCGGAAGTACAAGATCTGCATCAGCGGCTGCCGCATGTGGTGTGCCTACCCGGAGATCAATGACATCGGGATGACCGCCGTCAGGCACCCAGACTCAGGCGAGATCGGGTTTTCGCTTCGGGTCGCGGGCGGACTGTCCACGAATCCGCACCTCGCCGTCCGCCTGAATGCGTTCGTGCACTGGAACCAGGTGTTGCCGGTTGTGAGGGGGATCACCGAGGTCTTCCGTGACTCTGACTGCCTCCGCCAAGACCGGGAGAAGGCGCGGCTAAAATTCCTGTTCCTCACTCATCGCTGGACGGCCGAGCGTTTTCAGGAAGAGTTGGAGAGGCGGATCGGGTTTGACCTTCTGTCCGCTGTAGGCGAAGAGCCGCCGGATGACGTGTATCGCGACCACGTGGGCATCCACCCACAAAAGCAGGAAGGGTATTACTACGCCGGCATCGCCGTCATGCGGGGGCGGATGACCGCCGACCAGATGCGAGTCATCGCTGACCTTGCCCAACGCTACGGCAGCGGTGAGGTGCGGGTAACCGTCATGCAGAACCTGCTCATCCTGAACGTTCGTCGCGCACACCTCCAGGCGCTGGCCAAAGAGATCGAGCAAGCGGGAATGCGGCTTCATGCCTCGCCCTTCTGGAGAGGAACCATCGCATGCACAGGTACGGAATTCTGCAAGTTGGCCTTCACGGAAACCAAGGGGTTTGCCCGATGGCTCGTAGAAGAGCTGGAAGAGCGGATGCCAGGCTTCGAGCAGCACCTCAAACTCCACATCACCGGTTGCCCGAATAGCTGTGGGCAACACTGGATCGCAGACATCGGGATTGAGGGGAAGAAAACCAAGGTGAACGGAAGGATGGAAGACGCGTACTACTTCTGCCTGGGGGGAGCGGTGGGAAAGCATCAGGCCATCGCTCGTCCCATCGGGTATCGCATCCAGGCATCCGAGGTGCCGGATGCCATTCAACGGCTCCTGGAAGCATACCTCGCAGAGCGGTTGGATGGCGAGAACTTCCGCCAGTTTTGCGCTAAACACAGTGATCCCGAGCTGCGGGCATTCCTGGCAGGGGAGCAGGTCGCCGCGGTCGCCAGAGACCCTTCACCGGGCAGACCACCGCGTGGCGTGGGCTAGTGCCGTTCCAACTTGTTCGGACACATGATGGCGCCGTGCGGAGGCGGAGTGAGTTGCCCACACATCATTCTGTCATGAAGCCAAATACTTGGAACGGCACTAGATCCTGGGGATTGTCCTGGACCTCTCCGGGCTCGCTTAGACCATACCGATGGGACGAAGCGAATGCTGGAGAACCAAGGGTAAGGATATCGGCAGCGTTAGGTTGACGGTGAGCTTTAGAGAGCACTGATGATTGGCGATTCAACCCAGATTAATTCCTGGAGGCAGACGACACGATGCTCCCTGACGTTGAGCTGATCACCCTCATAGCGATCACGTTCTTTGCCGCCACAGTGAACGGGGCGCTGGGGTATGGCTTTTCATCCTTGACTGTCCCAGTTGCCCTGCTGTTCTATTCAAATAGGGTTCTGAGTCCGGCCCTGGTGTTGGTCGAAGTGGTGGTCAACGGCTACACCTTGCTCGTCAATAGGAGGAGCTTGCCCAAGATATGGAGAAGAGTGCTTCCGATCCTATTCGGCCTCATCCCAGGCGTCTTCGTGGGAAGTTACACGCTCTCTGCGGCCCATCCCGAATGGCTCAGGCTCTTTACCTACGCGATTCTGCTCCCCCTCGTCGTCATTCAAGCCGCTGGCTTGAGAAGGCCAATTCGCTCCGAGCGGGCCATTGGTGTGCCTTTTGGCATTGGCGTCGGTGCGCTCTATTCAGTCACCACCATCTCCGGGCCTCCACTGGCCCTTATGTTCAACAACCAGGGATTCGTCAAGGAGGAGTTTCGAGCCGCACTGGGCCTCATCCGAGTGGTTGAGTCAACCCTGACAGCGGGCGCCTACTTCTTCCTGGGGTTGTACAGTGCAGGAAGCACTCGGATCCTCTCATCTATCGTGCCCAGTGTTGTGATCGGACTGCCGCTCGGCGCATACATCATCAGGCGGTTAGACGCTGAGACCTTCAGGAGAATCTGCATGAGTTTTGATGCCTGGGTTATCGGATTCGGGCTATCGAGGGTCCTGATCGATCTGACGTTACTGGCCAGCCCGACGGCCTATAGCATCTGGTTGGCGGTCATTCTCCTCGATCTGTATCTCTTGTACCAGTACTTTACAGATCGCTCACGTACCAAGGGAGCCTTGCTGGCGGTTGAAGTGCCTAATGGTCGTCCCAGTGTTCGGTGGCGGGAAGGATCATCCACCCCGAATGATCTGCGGCCCTAAAAGGAGACTTGCGATGGCTGACGCCAGAGATACCTGTGAGACTGAGCAACGCCCCCGCATTCCGATTCCGAACGCGGAAGGGATCGATTCAGGAACGGCAGGGCCTGTTCACAGGCCCTCCTGGGCTAGAGTAGAGGAGATCGATACCTTCGATCAATTTGTCCAGCAGTTCTGGAAAGGGGACATCTCACCTGACGAGTTCAGGCGGTTCCGTCTGCAGAACGGAGTCTATGGTCAGCGCCAGGAAGGCGAGCAGATGATCCGGGTCAAGATCCCATGGGGCGGTCTGACCGCGGCTCAACTGGAGGTGCTCGCCGAGGTAGCGGCACAATCGCCCAGGGGGGTGGGCCATGTGACCACCCGCCAGAACATGCAGTTCCATTTCATGAAGCTCGAGCAGGTCACCGCGCTGTTGGATCGGATGGCCTCGGTCGGCTTGACGAGCAGAGAGGCCTGCGGCAACACGGTCCGCAATGTCACGGTCGGACACTGCGCTGGTGTCTGCCCGAAGGAGGCCTTCGATGTCACGCCGTATGCCGAGACGGTCGCGCGGTTCCTTCTGCGCAATCCGATGAACCAGAATCTTCCCAGGAAGTTCAAGATCGCCTTCTCAGGTTGCCCCGACGACGCCGGTCTCACCCCGATCCACGATATCGGAGCCCTCGCCAACCTTCAGGTGATAGATGGGAAAGAGGAGCGGGGGTTCCAACTGTTCGTCGGCGGCGGGCTGAGCTCCTCGCCACGGGTCGCGCAGCTCCTGGAGGATTTTACGCCTGCCCATCAGCTCCTGCCGACAGTAGCCGCCATCGTTCGGCTCTTCGACCGCCATGGCAACCGGGAGAACAAAAACCAAGCGCGAATGAAGTTCGTTCTGGACAAGCTGGGGATCGAGCAGTTCAGGAAGCTTGTATTCCAGGAACGGGCCGTCGTGGAGGCAACAATGGCTTCACTCTTCCCCGCGATCGTACTGTGGGAGGAGAGGCCGCCGCATCGGGACCTGTCTGCTCCGTCGGATGCCTCTGTGGAAGGTGGCGGTCCAGACTACCTCCGGTGGCGGGCGACCAATGTGCTGGAGCAGAAACAGCCCGGTTACGCGATAGTCCAGGTCCGCCTCGAGCTAGGGGATATCACCGCGACCCAGCTCAGAACCCTTGCCCTTGCGGCACGAGAGTTCGGCGACGGTACAGTCCGCAGCACGAACCAACAGAACGTCGTCCTCAGGTGGATTCGTCTCGATCGCGTTCCCGCGCTCTATCGCCTCCTGGCCTCCGTCGGCCTTGCCACGGCATCGGCCGAGAGACTGGCGGACGTCACCGCCTGTCCTGGGGGCGACACCTGCCAGCTCGGGATCACTTCCTCTCGCGGCTTGGCCACCGCCCTGGAAGACCTCTTCAAGGATGGCCTACGGGATCTGGCGGATGAGGCTGGAATACGGATTAAGATCTCGGGCTGCCCCAACTCCTGCGGCCAGCACCATATCGCGAACATCGGCTTCTATGGCGGCGCCAAGAAGTTCAATGGCCAGCAGGCGCCGACCTACCAGATGATGCTTGGCGCGAGCCTCGAACAGGGTCAGGTTCAGTATGGCACACCAGTGGCAAAAGTCCCCTCCAAGAACATCCCGGGGGCGATCGAGGCCCTGCTGCGCCGCTATCAGGCAGAGCGGCAGGCAGGCGAAACATTCAATCAGTTCCTGGATCGTTATGGACTGGACCGGCTGAAAGTGGTTCTGAAGCCGTTCACCGAACTGCCGCCAGCGTCGGAGGCGCCGGATCAGTATATCGACTTCAACTCGGAAGAGGCGTTTTCCGTCCAGACCGGCCCTGGCGAGTGTGCGGCATAGTCCTCAAGACAGGACACTGACCACATCAATTGTCCCTATCAACCAGAAGGGAGAGCAATGAGCAAACAGAGTAGCAGGCTTGTGGCATGGGTCATCGGAACCGCATTGGCAGTGGGGCTGGCCTGGGTCGGTCAGGGATGGGCCTTCGAGGTGTGGGTCACGAATCAGGATGACCATACGGTGACGGTGATCGATACCGAAACCGACAAGGTGCTCGACACGATCACACCCGGCGGCAAGAAACCCCATAACGTCGCCTTTTCCCCGGACGGCGCCTACGCGTTTGTCGCCAATGTCGGGACCAATGATGTGAACATGATCGAGACGAAGACGAGAAAGACGGTCGACACCTTTCCCGCCGGGACCAAGGCCCACGGGCCTGCGGTCACCCCCGATGGGGCACAACTCTGGGTGGCGAACCCGGGTTCGAACGACGTGACGGTCATCGATCTGCAGGTCCGGAAAAAGATCGATACGATCTCGGTCGGCAAGGCGCCGGCCCTCGTGACCTTTGACCCAACGGGCACTCGGGCCTATGTCAGCAATGGTGGCTCCGGCGACGTCTCCGTGATCGATGTGAAGAGCAGGAAGGTCATCAAGACCATCGAGGCGGGCAAGGGCGCGATGGGAACGGATATCACATGGGACGGCAAGCTCCTTCTGGTCACGGCGGGTGATGTGGATCGAATCGATGTGATCGACGCCGACCACAACCAGGTGAAGACACGGATCCCGAAACAAGGAGAACCGCACGGCCTTGTGGTGTCACCCGATGGCAAAAGGGCCTACGTCGCGAACCGTAAGGCGAACACGGTCTCAGTGATTGATCTTCGGGAGTTGAAAATTGTGAATGAGATCCCGGCAGGCAAGCGGATCGACATCATCACGATCACGCCGGACGGACGTCGCCTCTATCTGACGAGCCGTGACACGAACAGCGTGATCGCCATCGATACACTGACGGAGAAGGTCGTCGCGACCATTCCCGTGGGGAAAGACCCTCATGGCATCGCCACACTGCCAGCAGGCCATCACTAACGCCAATCGCTCTCGATCATGTGTCGGGGTGACGAGGTGACCGAAGCGCTCACCCTATCCCTCACCTGATTACACCCTTTATCGCGGTGGTCACTTCCACTGAGGAGGACTGATGGACAGACATTCGGGAATTCAGGCCGCGGACAGACGAGCCCAGGCACTCTCCGTCGAGAGCGTGGCCGACCTCAACGAACGATTCCGGACCGCCAGACCAGAGGAGCTCCTTCAATGGGCGATTGACACCTTCTCCCCCCGGCTGGCCCTGGCCAGCAGTTTCGGGGCGGAGGACATGGTGCTGATCGATATGCTGTCGAAGCTCGATCCAGCCACAAAGATCTTGACCCTGGACACCGGTCGCCTGCCCGATGAGACGTACGATGTGATGGAGCGCGTCCGGGAGCGCTACAACATGTCGATTGAGAGTTACTTCCCGGAACGGGAAGCAGTGGAGAAGCTGGAGCGGGAGCGGGGGTTCTATTCCTTCCGACAGAGCGTCGAGGAGCGGAAGTACTGTTGTCGTATCCGAAAGGTAGAGCCGCTCGGCCGCGCGCTCGCCGGCCTCGATGCCTGGATGACCGGCCTTCGACGGGAACAGGCCGCCACGCGTACCGGCGTCGAGCTCGTGGAGATCGACCAAGCCAATAGGTCTATCCTCAAGCTCAACCCGCTGGCCGGATGGACCGAGCCACAGGTCTGGGACTATGTCCGGGAGCACCACGTCCCGTACAACGCCCTCCACGACAGGGGTTACCCCAGTATCGGGTGCGCGCCCTGCACGAGGGCCGTCCAGCCGGGCGAAGATATTCGGGCGGGGCGATGGTGGTGGGAGAACCCCACGACGAAGGAGTGTGGCCTGCACCTCAGTTCCCCAGACGGCACTCCTGGCGGAAAGACCTGAGGTGAGGAGCGAGATGGTGCGAGGAGAGCAAACGATTCAAGGATCGATTGAAGCGGCCGAGGACAGTGCGCTGGGTCCGATCCTTCCCCACGGGGGTCGGCTGATCGACCGGGTTCTGACGGGAGAGGCCAAGGCCGAAGCCGAGGCGCGGGCGCGAGATCTCCCGCACATCTCGTTAAACGCCAGGGCAGCGTCCGACTTGGAATGTCTGGCAACGGGTGTCTTCAGTCCACTCGGGGGGTTTATGGGCAGAGCCGACTACGAGCGCGTGGTCCACGAGATGTGCCTGAAGAACGGCCTGCTCTGGACGTTGCCGATCACCTTAGCTGTTGACGAAGACCAGGCGGTACGACTCACCGAGGGGCGTCAAGCCGCCCTCCTAAGCTCAGATGGTGACCTGCTCGGCCTTCTGACCGTCGAGGAGATCTTTCCATACGAGAAACGGGAGGAGGCCCGCCTGGTGTATGCCACCGAAGAGACT
The DNA here is from genome assembly GCA_041498535.1 of Methylomirabilis sp. (SeqCode). GTDB lineage: Bacteria > Methylomirabilota > Methylomirabilia > Methylomirabilales > Methylomirabilaceae > Methylomirabilis. Next base: position 356 of record JBGQIR010000054.1, on the reverse strand, counting down.
CGCCACCCAGGCGTCCAGTACCTCTATAAGCGGGGAGGGCTGCTGGTGGGCGGCCCGGTCAGCCTGATTCGCCGTCCGTCCCTGCCGGGATTCGAGGACTATTACTACACTCCGGCCGAGACCCGGCAGCGTTTCAGAGAACGAGGGTGGCGAACCGTGGTCGGATTCCAGACCCGCAACCCCATTCATCGCTCCCACGAGTATATCCAAAAGTGCGCCCTGGAGTTAATGGACGGCCTCTTGATCCACCCGCTGGTGGGGCGGACAAAGCTCGATGATGTCCCATCGGAAGTCCGCCTACGATGTTACCGCGCCCTGGTCGAACGGTACTTCCCGAAAGAGCGCGTCATGTTGAG
>JBGQIR010000053.1:0-9550 GCA_041498535.1 Methylomirabilis sp. (SeqCode) | reverse complement strand
TGCACTCGTCCCACATGGCCGACTCCAGCTCAGCAAAACTCAGCCGGGCGTCGATCACCCGGATCCGCTCCGGCTCTTCGCGGGCCAGCGCAAGGTACCCCTCCCTGATCCGCTGGTGAAACGCCAGTGGCTCCGCCGTCATTCTGTCTCGAAAGGCCCGCCCGGCACGTAAACTCCTGGTGCATCGCTCTAGCCCGATTCTCGGGTCGAGATCGAGCAGGATCGTCAAATCCGGGGTGAGCCCGTCAGTGGCCAGATGGTTGAACTGTCGGATCAGGTTGAGGTCGATGCCTCTTCCGAATCCCTGGTAGGCCAGCGTGGAATCGGTGAAACGGTCGCAGAGCACAACTGCCCCGCGCGCGAGGGCGTGGGTGATCACCTCCCGGACAAGTTGAGCCCGGCTCGCCTCGTACAGGAACAGCTCCGTGACCCCGGACATGGGAGCAGATTCCCGACCGATCAGCAGGTCCCGGATCTCCTTGCCAATGGTCGTCCCGCCGGGATCCCGGGTTTCGATGACCTCTGCCGCTGAGGCGCGAAATCGATTGGCCAGCAGCTTGAGCTGGGTCGTCTTCCCCGACCCCTCGCCACCCTCGAAGGTCACGAACACCCCGCTCACCTGCTGCCCCTACCTCACGATCGTACCCTTAGCCGCGACGCCCTCGCACTTCGCACCCCGCACCGCCTAGAGCGCAGCCACCGAGGCGACCAGCTTGGCCAGCTCTTCCAGCTCTTCGTCCGAGACTGTGCGGGGGTCCAGGAGGACCTGATCATCCTTGATCCTGACCATCACCGGCGGGTCGCTCCTGCGGAGGCGCTCCTCTAAAGCCTGCGCGGTCAGGTCGGGGGCCTGCACGGCGACCAGACGCGTCGGGAGTGCCTCGAGGGGCAGCGCACCCCCGCCGACTTCGGACGTGCCGTCGATGATCGAGGCCTTGAGATGACCGGAGGCGAGGGCAGCGATCTGGTCGCAGAGGCGTCTTGCACGCTGATCGATCTCGTGGAGTGGCATGGCGAGCGCTCGGAGCACCGGGATACGGGAAAAGGCCCGACCTTCATCCAGGCAGAGGCGGAGGGTCGCCTCCAGCGCGGCCAGAGATAGCTTGTCGATCCGCACCGCCCGGGCCAGCGGATTGAGGCGAAGTTGTTCGACCAGCGACCGCTTCCCCACGATCAAGCCCGCTTGAGGCCCGCCAAGCAGCTTGTCCCCGCTGAAGGTCACAAGGTCCGCGCCGGCTCGGACACTTTCTGAAGGCAGCGGCTCCTTCGATAGCCCGACCTGAGAGAGATCCAAGAGAGCGCCGCTCCCCACATCTTCCACGACCGGCAGGCCGCGTTGCTTGCCCAGCGTGACGAGCTCGCTCACGGGGACGTCAGCGGCGAACCCCAGGATCCGGAAATTGCTGGGGTGAACCTTCAGGAGCATGGCGGTTGCCCCACCGATGGCCGCCTCGTAGTCCCTCAGGTAGGTCCGGTTCGTCGTCCCGACTTCCTTCAGGATCCCGCCGGCCCGACGCATGATGTCTGGAATCCGGAATGAATCCCCGATCTCCACCAGCTCCCCGCGGGAGACGATGACCTCCTTCCCCTCGGCGAGCGTGTTGATGGCCAGCAGCACAGCCGCCGCGTTGTTGTTCACGGCAAGCGCAGCCTCGGCGCCAGTCAGCCGACACAGGAGCCATTCCACATGGGCTTGCCTGGAGCGCCGGGTGCCACGCTCAAGGTCGTACTCCAGGTTGGAGTAGCCCCGCGCCACCTCGACGATGCGCTCGATGGCGGCCTCGGGGAGCGGAGCACGACCCAGGTTGGTGTGGACGATCACGCCGGTTGCGTTGATCAACCGCCGCAGGGCCGGTCGATCCCGGCGCCGCGCGGCCTCACGCGCCTCCGCAACGAGCGCAGCCCGAGATGGCGGATTGGCCTCCTGCGCCGACCCGGACTCTCCGGCGGCGACAATCCGCCGCCAGCGCTCCAGCACCTCCCGCACGGCCTCCACAACCGCCCAGCGGGGGACCGTCGTCTGGATCAGCTCTCTGATCGACGGCTCCTGTAGCAGCTCATCCACTGAGGGGAGTTGTCTCAGCAGGAATCGTGTTCGACTATCCATGGTTGCCATTCCCTTGATTCCTTCGACACAGCTCAGGCCGCGCACTGAGCCTGCCGAAGTGACAGGCCCTTCGACAGTGCTCAGGACAGGCGCCCTAGGCTTACGCGCTGATCGTGACGGTACCACACTTCCTCGGTCGATTCAACTGTGAGATCGCGACCCAATGGAAGGCAAAGGGCCGGGCCGCCACGTGGCGGCCCGGCCCTTTGCACAAGTCTCGAACGGCGGCGTCTTCAGATCCGAACATCCCTCGGGGCCGCCGACCGCTTGGCCACAAAGCACGGCTTACAGAAGACCGGTTTATCCAGTATAGGTCTGAAGGGAACAGTGGTTTTCTGGCCGCACGCTGAACAGACGACCTCGTGCTCCTCGCGGGAGCCTGCAGGACCGCCCATCCCCTTGCGCACCGCCTTACAACTCTTGCACCGTTTTGGTTCGTTCATGAATCCTTTCTGCGCGTAAAACTCCTGCTCACCCGCGGTAAACGTAAACTGCTGCCCGCAATCGACGCACGTCAAAGTCTTATCCTCGAATGCCATTGGCCGCCTCCTGCAAGACCGAAGACCGTTGCTCCCCTGCTCCTTTACCCCAGCGCTTCGCTGCTGTCATGCTGTCTTCCCACTAGCCCATATGCCATAGGCCCCCCACCAATGATAGCCCAACGTCACATGCCATGCCGCGGAAACACCAACCGCTTCAGGCGCCCCACCTCTTCCCGCACTGCCTCCCAAGCCCGCGCCTTGGTTGAACCAGTCGTGACGGCGGGGGCATCCATGAATGCCGCGTCTGTGAACCCGACCTCCTTGTGTCGGACCAGAAAGGATTCCGGGAGCAAGGCCGGCGGTTCACGATCATTCATGATGGCCCAGGCTGCAGCCCATGCGCGAGGGACATTTCTCAGGTCATATCCTCCTCCACCCAGCGCCACCCAACGCCCGCACAACTCCTTCAGCCGACGCACCATCTCGACGAATGCGGTGAGGCTGATCCCAACGTGGGACAGTGGATCGGTCTGGTGTGAGTCGATCCCGAGTTGGGTGACGAGGATGTCGGGTTGGAAGGCCTTTACAAGAGGCGGAATCACCTCGTTGAAGCCCCAGAGGAAGATCTCGTCGTCTGCCGAAGGCGGCAGTGGCACATTCACCGAGTAACCTTCCCCCTTCCCTTCGCCGAGTTCATTCACGAACCCGGTACCGGGAAACAAGGTGCTGCCGGTCTCATGGACTGAAAGGGTCAGGACTTGGTCAGTGTCGTAGAAGGCCCACTGGACGCCATCGCCGTGATGCACGTCAATGTCCACGTAGGCGACTCGATGCCCGCGGTGGCAGAGATCGGCAATGAGCAGGGCGGCATCATTGATGTAGCAAAACCCGGACGCTTTCCCCGGTCCGGCGTGGTGGAGCCCACCAGCGATATTGAACGCCCGACTGGCCTCGCCCGATTCCACAAGGCGCATCGCGAGCAGCGAGGCGCCGGCCACCAGCGCGGACCACCGGAAGATCCCCGGCAAGATCGGGTTGTCGGGAGTCCCCAGACCGTAATGCAACGCCGCTGCGGGGGTCTGCCCTGCATCAGCCGCCTTGAGAATCTTCAAATAGTCGGGCCGTAGAAACAAGAGGAGTTCGTCGTCAGTGGCGGGTTCGGGTTCGAGGCAGCGAGTAGATGGAAGGGCGAGCAAGCCACAGGAGTTGATCAGGTCATAGGTCAGTGCAAGTCGCTCGTTGCGAAGGGGGTGCCCCGGCCCGTAGTCGAACTCCAGGTACCGTGGGGAATAAATGAATGCGGTCGCTGGTTCCGAAGACATCGTGAGACACCGGGTTGTGAGTCGGGGCCACCGATCCTTTACCAGGGCCTATGTGGGCCCGGCTCCGTTCTCGCCGGGCCGACGATACGTCCCGCTCTTCCCCCCTTTTTTGGCAACCAGACGGATCGAACCGATCACCATCTCCTTGTCCACCGCCTTACACATGTCGTAGACGGTCAGGGCTGCCACGGCCACGGCAGTGAGCGCCTCCATCTCAGCCCCGGTCCGTCCCGTGATCTTGATCCGTGATTCGATGTCAAGGCGGCCTGACTTCTCGATCGGCGTGAACTCGACTTCGGCGCTGGAGAGCAGGAGAGGATGACAGAGTGGGATGAGGTCAGGTACCCTTTTCGCCGCCATGACCCCGGCAAGCCTGGCGGCAGCCAGGACATCACCTTTGGGAACGATCCCTTTCTGGATCATGCGGAGGGTCGCGGGTTGCATCGTGATCACGCCTCTGGCCACAGCCTCCCGCGTGGTCTCGTCCTTCTGGCTAATATCGACCATGCGGGCTCGGCCGTGCCGATCGACGTGACTGAGCCGCTTCATTTTTCTGTCGCGGCCGTGGCGTGCCCGTGTCGGTACAGCCGCATAATATGGTACATCTCGTCCTTGATGCTCAGCTTCAGCTTCTGCAGCTCCTTCCGTTTTCGCTCTTGCTCGCTCGTCAGGTAGTAAATCCGGTCGAATTCGCTGATCTTCTGATCGAACTCCCGATGCTTCTCAGCCAGCCGTCGGAAGTCCGGATTCTCCTCCCTGAGACGAGCAAAGAGTTGCGCCTCCGTCTGCTCCATCTTTGACCTCCTTTCGGCTAGACTTCAGCCCGAATACACAGCCCGGCGCTGAATGAAACCCAACGACAGAACGCTCGCAATGACGATCGCCTTTGAACACGAATAGGATGGGCAGCTTTTGTGTGAAGGCAGGCATATTCTGTGAGGAAGATTTCACTTCATTTTCAGAGTACTCAAGGCAGCGATGAAAGTCAAGGGGAAAAAGGATCAGGCGCGGCGGATGACGTGAGGCGCACTCGCCTTGAACGACACAGCGACTTCGGCCCCATCGGCAAGGCCAAGCTGTTCCCATGACTGCCGGGTCACGGCAGCCACGATCGGGACGCCGCAGTCGATCGTCACCCGGAAGATCGGGCCGGTCGGCAGGTGGCGGATGACCCGACCGTGGAGCTGATTCCGCGCGCTGGAGGGGGCAGGGAGCACTCCAGTCGGATAGAGCGTGATCTCCTCCGGCCGGAGGCAGATCAGGACTCGCTCTCCCGGAGTCAGCGGCGCTGCCACGTCAAGGGTCCACCCGGCGACCTCAATCGAGGCCAGTCCATCGCATACGGATCTCACATGGCCGGGGAGGATGGTTTCGACGCCGACGAAGCGGGCCACCTCCTCGTTGACTGGACCGGCGAACACCCGTTCCGGCGCATCCACCTGGAGGATTCGACCGTCGATGATGACGGCAACCTGATCGCCCAGTGCCAGCGCCTCGTCCCTATCGTGCGTCACGAAGATGGTGGTCATCCTGGTCTTGCCGAGGATCGTCTTCAGGTCGGCGAGAAGCCCCTCACGGGTCGGGGGATCCAGAGCAGCGAACGGCTCATCGAGCAGGAGCACCTCCGGATCAAGCACGAGGGCCCTTGCCAGGCTCACCCTTTGAGCCTCGCCTCCCGAGAGGGTTCGGATGCGCCGCTTGGCCAGATGCGTGATCCCAAGGGTGGCCATGCCTTCTCGAACGCGCCTGCTCAGCTCCGTCGGATGGACGTGCCGGAACCTGAGGCCGAGGGAGACATTCTCCTCAACGGTCCCGTCCATCAGCAGCGGCTCCTGAAAGACGCTGGCCATGCGTCGGCGGAGGGAGAGGAGATTCCCGCGTGGCGGGATCGGCTGACCGCGAAAGAGGACGCGCCCATGGGTGGGGCGTTCCAAGAGTCCAAGCAGTCGAAGTAGGGTCGATTTTCCGGCCCCGTTTGGCCCGATGACGGCGAGCGTCCTGCCTTCCTGGACGTCAAGCGACGGAATGTCCAGGATCGGACTCCCATCGTAGATGACCTTGATCTCCTCGAGGCCCAATATCGGCCGGCTCAAGGTGTTCGACCCCGTTGTTGGATCCAGGTGAGGGTCCAGTTGACCACAAAGGTCAGAAGCAACAGGATGAGGCTGAGTGCGATCGCCATGTCGAAGTTCCCTCTGCTGGTCTCAAGGACAGTAGCGGTCGTCAGGACACGCGTCTGCCGGTAGATATTGCCACCCACCATCATGGAGGCGCCGATTTCTGAAATGACCCCACCGAAGCCGGCCATCACCGCGGCCAAAAGCGGCAGGCGTGCCTCCTTCAGGAGGAGCCAGACAACCTGCAGCCTCGACGCGCCGAGGCCGAGGAGCTGCACGCGCAGCCTCGGGTTCAACTGCTGGACTGCGGCCACCGTGAGGCCGGTGACAATCGGAGCGGCGATGACGAACTGGGCGATCACGATCGCCGTTGGCGTGTAGAGAAGCTCCAGGAACCCAAGCGGGCCGCTCCGCCAGAGGAAGATGCCCACAAAGAGGCCAACCACGACCGGCGGCAACCCCATTCCAGTGTTGACAAGGCTGACGGCGATGCTCCGCCCCGGGAAGCGGGCCAAGGCCAGGAAGGTGCCAAGCGGGATGCCGACCAGAAGACTGAGCAATGTGGCGGTCCCTGAGACCTGCAGCGAAAGCAGCGTGATTCGGAGCACCTCCGGATCGCCGCGAACGAGCAGCAGGGCCGCCTGCTTAGTGCCTTGCCAGATCAGCTCCATTTCATCTCCTTCACTTGGCCAATCCGGTGAGGCGCTTGCGCGATGCGTAGTCCAACAACGTCCCGGCAATGAGCCCGAGAAGATAACCATACGGCAGACTGCTGGCCATCAGGCCTACGAGTAGACTCGTGGAGAAATCTCCTCTCGAATCAGAGAGGTCCCGTATCAACAACAGCAAGGTCAGACCTTCAAAGAGAAGAACGACGCCCAGAATTGATAGGGGAAACACCTGAACGATTTTCTCAAACCCGCGGCTGAAAAAGAGACCGAAGATCAGATACATCGAACCGTAAATCACCACAGACCCCCCCGTCCGTGCCCCAAAGGCATAGTGCCCCGCCAATCCGCCCGATCCATGACACGTTGGAATCCCACTGAAAAAGGGGTTGACGAGATTCATCAGCGTATAGGTGAGGCTGATCTTTCGAACCCCAATGGGGTGCTCGGGAAAGAAGTCCTGTGCAATCTGGCGAGTCGCAAGTATCGAGTTGCCTAGCGAGAGGGGTATCTGCGGTAGGGCCAGCAGGACGAAGCCTGTCAGCAGGTCCTGCAACGAAGGCGTGTGCAAGCGAGGCAGGCTGAACCCGACATCATGCACGGCAGCGATGACGTCTGGTTTGAAAAGGAACGCGTAAATCACGCCCAGCGATAGGACAAACAGGGCGGGGGGATATCTCCGATTGCCGAGAAGAAGGAGGGTGAGAACGAAGCCTATGGCAGCCAGCCCATACCCGGCGACACCGTCTGCCCGCACATACTCCTTGAGCGCGAGCGACGCAAGCTGAAGCCCTAGGCCAAACTGAATCCCGCGGATCACGCTCTTGGGAATCACCCGAGCAAGCCAATCAACCAATCCGGTCACCGTTAAAAGAGCCATTGTGATCCCAATGATCAGCCCCCCGCCATACAGAATGTTCGCACCGAGCTTCTGTGTGATCACAATGACGGCAACGGCCTTGAGCGGCTGCACGGGCATGGGAAGCCCATAGCTGAGGGCTGTGAAGAGTTGCATCGCACCAAACATGATGAGGACACTCGCGGTATCGAGGCCAGAGGCGAGAATCATCCCCACAATCAGGGGCAAGTCTGTCCCGATATCCCCGAATGCGCCCGACAGTTCGTTGCGGTCGAACCTGATGGCTCCGCGACGTGTCAAGGCAGAAGAGATCATAGCTTGGCGGTTGGTGGGCTGCACGTCGTGAATGTAGGTGCAGGATTGGACAGCGTTAAGAGGCCGAACAGCACCATCTCAGTCATATGGGCACCCAGGGGATGCGCCCGCGCGCCGTTCCCCTGCTCTCCTTGCAAAATAACGACGTAGTATATCCCGACTATGCATCAAAAGGCAAAACGTGCTCCGGTGGCGCCTGCCAAATCACGACCGAGTGCGCAGCCACCTGAGGGAGCCACCAAGCCATTGTCCCGAGGGGCCCCGCCGCTCACGTCGATCTCGTGGCGCCCTCATCGGTCGAGTTCCTCTTCGCGCTTCCCAGCGCCCGGGAAAAAGAGGGCTTCGCCGAACTTGTCAACCCCAAACGTCTTGATGACAGCCTGGCCTTTGGGTGAAACCATGAAGTCGGCGAATGCCTTGCCGCCTGCACCGTTCACCTTCGGGAAACGGGCCGGGCTCACTTCCATTACATGATAGATATTTTGGAGCGAGGAATCCTTCTCGACCAGGACCGTGAGCTGGACTCGCTTTGCGAAGGCGAGGAATGTCCCCCTGTCGGTCAAGGTATAGGCCCGTTTCTCCGACGCGATCCCAAGCGTCTGTCCCATTCCCTGTCCGGATTGGAGGTACCAGCCGCCCTTCGACTCAATCCCAGCTTGCTCCCAGACCCGTTTTTCCAAAATGTGCGTGCCGGAGTTGTCGCCACGCGAGACGAACGGGGCTTTCGTCTCTGCGATTGCCCTGAATGCATCGCCCGCTTTCCTAAGGCCGCGGATCCTTGCCGGGTCCGCTGGCGGGCCAACGATGATGAAATCGTTATGCATCACCAGCCGCCGGTTGATGAGCGTCCCTTCGGCGAGATACCTCTTCTCCGTCTCAGGGGCATGAACCAGCACCACATCGGCCTCGCCGCGGCCACCCAGGGCGAGTGCCTGCCCGGTCCCGACGGACACCGTCTTCACGACATAGCCGCTCTCCTTCTCGAACATCGGGACCAAGACGTCCAGCAGGCCAGAATCCTGCGTGCTGGTAGTGGTGGCCAGGATCACCGTTTTGCTCGCGGCCTGCGCGGTGCAGTCCGAACCGGTCAGTAGCATGCCAAGGGCCGCCAAGCCTATGATAGAGCGGTGAATGCTAGTTCTCAGCCATGTCCTCGCCATTGTCCTCCTCTTCTGGCTGGCGTTCCAGTGGGCCAGCAGATCTAGCGTGTTGACGTCGTCTCAGCAGTTATCTTTTGCGAGCCTGCCCGTTTCGTCAAGAAGAATCGCCGACTCTGCTCCAATTGAGGGAAAGCGCTTGCGGCTCCAGGTGAAGGTCGCTATCATCTGCGCGAGCGGTACCAGTGGCGATGCCGAACCACCAGGGGGACGCTGCCAACGAGGCAGAGACATGAAAGTCCTTGTAGTGGACGATGAGAAGGACATCACCGCCTTAATCACCTACCATTTGGAGCGGGAGGGATTTCGTGTCTTTCAGGCTCATGATGGCCTTCAAGCTCTGGAACTGGTCAGGCGTGAGCGGCCCGATCTCCTCATCCTAGATCTGATGCTCCCTCACCTGAGCGGACTCGATGTCTGCCGACGGCTCCGCAAAGAACCCGAGAGTGCCAGGCTTCCAATCCTGATGCTGACTGCCAAGGCGGACGAGGCCGACAAGGTCCTGGGCCTGGAGCTGGGCGGC
>JBGQIR010000052.1:0-9567 GCA_041498535.1 Methylomirabilis sp. (SeqCode) | reverse complement strand
CTGAAAGGAGGACACCGAATGGTCAACCCGAGACGACTTGTGTCATTCTCCGTCCTGGCCTGCCTGGTTTCAGCCATGGTCGTGTCCGGGCTGGTCCAGGCTGCCGATCAGGCTCCCGCCGGCATCGCTCCGCCAAAACTGGTGGTGTTCATGGTCGTTGACGGCCTCCCCCAGGAGCAGGTGGTCAAATTCTACGACCTGCTTGGCGAGGGCGGGTTGAAGCGCTTGCTCGACCGGGGAGCCTGGTTTAACAACGCCAATTACAGTCACGCCACCACCTACACCGCGGTAGGCCATGCAACCTTGCTCTCCTGCGCCCATCCGTACAAGCATGGAATCATCGGCAACGACTGGCTGGATAAGAAAACGAAAGAGCGGGTCTATTCCACGGAGGACCCGAAGCACAAGTATCTGGGCGAAGACACCAAGAAACACCAGGGAACTTCGCCGTTCAACCTGAAGGTCACCACGGTGGGCGATGAATTGATTTACGCGAACGGCAAGTCGAAGGTCATCACGATTTCGGGGAAAGACCGCAGCGCAATCGGACTGGGAGGGCATGCCGGCACGGCTTATATGCACAGCACCGTCACCGGGCGCTTCATCACCTCCGACTACTATATGAAGGAGTACCCTGAGTGGTGGAACACCTTTTACGCTAGCAAGCCACAGGACAAGTATTTCGGCATGGTCTGGACCCCCTTGCTTCCCGATGACGCGTATGCGCGATCGGCCCCTGACGATCGTCCGTGGTCCAAGAACTATAAAGGCGTGGGCACCAAGTTCCCCCATCCCATCAGCGGGGGCTCAGACAAACCGGGGCCAGGCTACTACGACGCGATGATCTGGACCCCCTACGGCGATCATCTGACGCTGGATTTCGTCAAGGGGGCGATCGAGGGAGAGCAGCTCGGCAAGAACCCTGCCGGCGTCCCCGACCTGTTGGCGGTCAGTTGGACAAGCCACGACTATATTCATCATCTTTTCGGCCCTGAGAGCAAACAGTCGCAGGACCATATGCTGAGGCTTGACCGGGTCTTCGCCGAGTTCTTCCAGTATCTGGATGAGTGGGTTGGATTGGACAACGTTCTCGTCACGCTGAGCGCGGATCACGGGTTCATGAACATCCCCGAGTACAGCGCCTCCAAGAACCTCGATGCGGGCCGCGTCGACCCGGAGAAGATGATCGAGGCGGTCAACGAGCACCTCTCCAAGAAGTTCGGCGATGGCAAGTACGTCACGACGTGGTGGAATCCGACGCTCTATCTCGATTACAGCCTGATCGACAGCAAGAACCTCAACCAGACCGAGGTTGAGAAGGCCGCGGCCCAGTTCCTCATCGAGTATCCGGGGATTGCTTTCGTGTACACACGCACGCAGTTGGAGAATGGGGTACTGCCGCAGACCCGGATCGCAAGACAGGTCACACTGGCTTGGCATCAGCAGTATAGCGGGGACATCGTCCTGATCAACAAGCCAAACTGGTACCTGTTCGAAAAACCGCTAGCATACGCTTCGACCCACGGGGCGCCCTACGCCTACGATACGAATGTGCCGATCATGTTCCTGGGCAGCAAATGGGTCAAGCCGGGCAAGTATGGGGATGCCGAGGTCGTAGATCTCGGCAGGACGCTGGCGTTCCTGCTGAACGTGAGGCCACCGAATGGCTGTGAGGGCAGGGTCCTAACCGAGATCCTGCGGTAGCAGGCAAGAGCGAATCGGTCAGACACTCAAAAAGGACAGGATAAGAAGAAGGGTCATTTCACCCGCCGAATGCGGCATTCCCCCCCAATGCTTCCCACCGACACAAACCTTCGTTCGTGGTCAACGGAGCGGAGCATTCGTTTCAAGAGGTTACACAAGAAAGGTCAGAATGCTTTTCACGATGACCTGGCACAAAGGATGCTTCTGTCTTGCAGGTTTCCTCAGCGATGATCCAGTGGTAAACGGCACCACTTCGACCCAGGGGAGGAGGCGGGAGGAATGAGGTTGCTAGGCTGGGCACGGTCCGTACTTGGTCCTATCACAATAGTCGTGGCTGGGCTTGTCGTCACCTGCACCTTCACATGGCCATCTGGTCTCGCGTGGGGCGCCCCTCCTGAGTCGCCAGCAACAGGTCAGGCGGAAGAGCCGGTTCGCCTGGAGCCGGTCGTCGTGTCCGCCAGCCGGGTCGAGCAGAAGCTGCGAGACGTCCCGGCGAACGTCACGGTCATCACGAGGGAAGATATTCAGCAGTCGCCTGCCCGCACGGTGGATGATCTCTTGCGCCAGATCCCGGGGTTCAGCCTGTTTCGGCGGAGCAGTAGCATTGTGGCGAATGCGAGCACTCAAGGGGTCTCCCTACGGGGGATTGGACCTAGCGCGGTGAGTCGAACCCTGGTCTTGCTTGATGGTGTGCCCTTCAACGATCCGTTCGGCGGCTGGGTCTACTGGAGCAAGGTGCCGCTTGAGAGCGTCGAGCGAATCGAGGTGGTGCGCGGTGGCGGTTCCGCCGTCTATGGCAATTACGCCCTTGGTGGCGTGATCAACATTGTCACCAGGCGGCCTGAGGCGCGGGTCGCACAAGCCAAGCTCGATCTCGGGACGCGCAACACAGTTGATGCCGACCTGCTGGCCAGCCACGTGACAGGCCCGTGGGGGGTTTCGATCGAAGGCAGCTTTTTCCGCACCGACGGTTACAAGATCGTCCGGGAGGACCAGAGGGGCGCCATTGACATCAACGCCGACGCCAGCCACGAGACCTTCAACGGTCGTATCGAATACACACCTTCCGTGAGTTCATCCCTCTTTCTTGCCGGAAGCTTTTTTCATGAAGAGCGAGGGAACGGCACCCCGCTTCAGACGAACTCCACCGAGGCGGGTTACATCGGCACCGGAGGCCGCCTGAGAACCGCCGATGGGAGCGACTGGAATCTGACCCTGTTCTCCAACCTGCAGACCTTTACCAGTACCTTCAGTTCTGCAGCCACGGATCGGAACTCCGAGACTCCGGCGCTGGATCAGTTCGAGGTCCCTTCAACGGCCGTGGGCGCCAATCTCCAGTGGACGAAGCGGTTCCATGAAGCTCATCTGCTGACGGCTGGGACCGACCTCCGATGGATCGAGGGGGAGACCAATGAAGACTTCCGATTTGTGGGCGACCCTAAGACGGGACAGTTCACCCGGCGTAGACGGGCCGGGGGGGAACAGCAGTTGGCCGGCATCTACGTTCAAGATATCTTCAGCCCTACTCCTGCCTGGCAGTTTACCGTCGCGGGGAGGTTCGATTACTGGAGGAGCTTCGATGCCTCCCGCGTTGAGCAGGACAGGCCTGGTGTGGTGCGCCCCACCGGAATCGCCCCCAGAAACACTCCCTTCCCTGATAGGGATGAAGTGGCCTTCAGTCCCAAACTGGCCGTCCTCTACCGTCCCACCGATCAGCTTTCACTCCGCGCTTCCTATTACCACGCCTTTCGCGCCCCGACCATCAACGAGTTGTTCCGCCCGTTCAGGGTTCGGAACGATATCACCGAAACAAACGAAAACCTGAAACCGGAACGATTGATCGGGGGGGAGGTGGGGCTCGACTATGCGCCGGTGAAGGATCTGATGGGGCGGTTCACGGCGTTCTGGAACGAGGTGGAGGACTCGGTTGCCAATGTCACCATCGGGGCTGGCCCGGGAACCATCCCTCCCTGCGGCTTGGTCCTGGCCGATGGTGTCTGCCGCCACAAGCAAAATCTGGACAGGACGCGGATCAGGGGGATCGAAGCCGAGCTTGAATACCGTCTGGATGCGCAGTGGGCCATCTCGGGGAGCTATCTCTTCAGCGATACGGAGGTTCTGAGCGCCCCAAACCAGCCGCAGCTCGCGGGCAAGAGGATCGCCCAGGTTCCTCAACACCGGTTGAGCTTGAAACTGACCTACATCAATCCGGCCCTCGTAAATGTTTCCGTCCAAGGGCGGTACATCGGCGATCAATTCGAGGACGACCTCAACTCGTTGAAGCTCGGAGACTACTTCGTCGTGGATCTCATGCTCTGGCGGCCGATTCCCATCCCCAAAGTGTCCTCGGGGGAAGTCTTCCTCGGGATCGAGAACCTCTTCGACAGGACATATGAGGCCGGCAAGTCAGGCGAGCCAACCAACCCCATCGTCACCATCGGCGCGCCGCTCCTGGTCCACGGTGGCATCAGAGTCCGCTTTTGAAGGAAGCTTTCAGCGGTCAGCAGGAGGGCTTTTGCTGAAAGCTGAGTGCTGAGAGCTGAACGCTGCTACGCTGACTGCTGATAGCTGAGCGCTATCTCCACTCCATGCTGATACGAACACGACTCCATATCGGGTATCTGGTCATTTTTATCCTGGCGGCTTGCATCGGCCTTGCGATGATCTGGGCCGTGCGAACCTGGCAAACTGCAACTGACGAGGTCACATACTCGCACGCGCAAAGCCTTCGGGCCGAGAGACTGCGGGGAGATCTGTATCGGCAAATCAAAGAGATCCTTGACCGCTTGGTGAGCGGAGATCGGTCCGCACGACAGGAGTTCGAAGTCCTGGGATTGGGCTTGGAGAAGGGGTTTTCAGATCTCCGCAGTCATTCCCGAACCCAGGAAGAAAAGGAGCGGGTTCAGGACCTCGCGGAGGCGCATCGGCGGGTCACTTTGCTGGTGAGAGAAATTTTTGCCCTTCTGGAGAAGGGTGCTCGAGACCGTGCCGTCGAAAAGGTCGAAAGAGAATTGGAGCAGGTTGCGTTCAGGGAGCAGGATGAGCAGATCAACCGACTACGAACGTACTATGATGAGGCATCCGATCGATCGAGGCGACGGACCCTTGCCATCGGCGCGCAGGGAGAGATCCTGGCCGGGATCGTCATGCTGCTCGCCCTCGTGTGGGGCGGCGGCTTGCTATTCGGAATCCAACGTTGGCTGGCGAAGCCTCTTCAGATGATCGGTCGCTCAACCGCTATCATGAGCACCGGGGAGTTGGACCATCGCATACAGGTCAGCTCGAAGGATGAACTGGGCGATCTCGCCGCCTCCATCAACAGGATGGCGCAAGCCCTCAAGCGGATCCAGGAGCGCCTACTTCAAGCCGAACGACTGGCGGCGGTCGGCGAACTCTCTTCGTATATCGCGCACAATATCCGGAACCCATTGGCCAGCATCCGGTCTTCGGCCCAGGCGGCCCTGAACGAATCTTACGTGCCACAAGAGGTCCGTGCCGATCTCAAAAGCATCGTTGACACTGTCGATCGTCTGAAGCAATGGGTTCATAATTTTCTCTTTGCCTTGAAGCCGATCACGCCGACCTTGATCCCTTCCGATCTGAATCGGGCTATCACAGAGGCGTTAGAAGTCGTCCGACCCATGGTCGAGGGGAAACAGATCGAAGTTGACTTGAACCTTTCCAGGACACTCCCCCTGGTCCCACTTGATGAGGGGTATCTGGAACAAGCCCTTGTGTCACTCCTCTCAAATGCGTGCGAGGCGGCCCCTGAGCGGGGGAGGGTTGTGATCACGTCGAGGCTGATCCGGGAGGGGGAGGGGCCGGCCGTCGTCGCCGTTGACCTCGCAGACGACGGCGCGGGAATCCCCCCTGAAATGCTCCAGAAGGTGTTCACGCCCTACTTCACTACGAAGAGTGACGGTGTGGGCCTTGGTCTGACGATGGCCCAAAAGATCATCAGTTCTCACGGCGGGAACCTCTCTGTGTCGAACAGACCAGAGGGGGGGACTGCAGTCCAGATCCTTCTGCCGATTTCCCATCCCACGGGAGCCGGATCCAATGGCCAAGATCCTGATCATCGATGACGAGGTAGTGTTCGCGCGGTCCGTGGCTCACTTCCTGACCCGGAGCGGTCACGAGTGCTGGAGTGTGTCGAGCGCAGAGGAAGGGTTTCCAACTATTGAGAAGGAGCGGCCTGATCTCATCTTGCTCGATATCAAGCTGGCAGGCATGAGTGGGCTCGAGGCGCTGAGAAGGATCGTGAGCTTCGACCCGAGCGCCATCGTCATCATCATGACCGCCTATAGCAGCGTGGAGAGCGCGGTGGCGGCCATGAAGGACGGGGCATACGACTACATCCAGAAGCCGATCGACCACGACGAGCTGAAGTTCACCATCGAGAAGGCGCTGGAGACAAGCCGTCTGCGGGAACGCCTCTCCTACTTTCAGCGCAAAGAAGTCCAGCAGGCTGCCCACTGCGACATCATCGGCACCTCCCCACGGATGAAGGAGATCGTTGAACTTATCGAAAGGATCGCTCAGCTCGAGCGCGGGCCGGTCGGCGATCTTCCGACGGTCCTGTTGCTGGGCGAGACGGGGACAGGCAAGGATCTCGTGGCCAGGGCGATTCATCACAGGGGCAGCCTCGCAGGCCAGCCGTTCGTCGAGGTCGAGTGCACCTCGATTCCGAAGGAACTGGCGGAGGCTGAGCTGTTCGGCTACGAAAAGGGGGCCTTTACCGGCGCTACGGCCGCGAAGCCCGGCCTGATCGAGGCTGCAAGCGGAGGGACGCTCTTTTTGGACGAGATCGGCGAGATCGGTTTGGACCTTCAGACGAAGCTGTTGAAAGCGATTGAACGGAAGCAGATTCGGCGGTTGGGCAGTGTCAGGGAACGAAAGATCCACGTCCGCATCATTGCGGCCACCAATCGCGACCTCGAAGCGGCCGTCAGGGGTGGCTCTTTCCGTCAAGACCTGTACTATCGGCTCAAGGTTCTCACCATCGAACTGCCGCCGCTCAGGGAGCGTGGCGAGGATGTGGTCCTCCTAGCAAACTATTTTCTCGACCGATTGCGCCACAAGTATTCGCTGCCCGAGAGGCGGTTTTCGGAGGCCAGTCTCGACGCCCTCAGAAGGTACCGCTGGCCCGGCAATGTTCGCGAGCTGGCCCACGTGGTGGAACGAGCCCTATTGGTGTGCGACAGCGAAGTGATTGCCCCGTCGGCCCTTGGGCTTGACATCTCCAGCCTTCCTCTTCGGATCGGTGACGGTGCCCTCCTGGAGGTGGAATTTCCTCAGCAAGGCATCGACCTGCGACAGATCGAGCGACAATTGATCGAACAGGCGCTGGCTCTGACAGGAGGGAATGTGGCTGAGGCTGCTCGCAAGCTTGGCATCGGGCGCGAAGCACTCCGTTATCGGATCCAGAAGCATCGGATCGCCCGTCCCCCTGTAATGGGCCGACTCGGACCACACGCCGTGGGTTCGGATGGTTGAAATCAACCGATGGTTTATTTCAACCGCAGCCTGGCCTTCGTATCTTCTCCGCATTCGATGAACCGCTCAACGAATTCAAAGGGTTGCCCGTCACCTCGTACCGCTGCATTTCGGCACAGGCGTTGCACCTGCAGGGCAAGCTTCTCAGACGAGCCGTTTCCTCCAATTTGTCCTCAAGGGGTAACCATATGCTATGGCAGCGGAGTCGGGTAACCGGTGTGCTTATGGGGGCGCTCCTCTTTGGCCGGGCTGTGGCACTTGCCCAGGAACCAGCGGTTCCGGCGGAGGTCGTCCCGCTTCCGGAGGTCCTGGTGACCGCTCCGGCCCGTCTTCCGATGGTCCCGCTCACTTCCGCTGAGGTCCCGGCGAGCGTTCAGGTGATCACCGGCGAGGAGATCAAACGCTCCGGTGCCGTGACCCTCCCCGATTTCTTGCAGCGGCTCCAGGGAGTCCATATCAACGACCAGCAGGGAAACTCGTACCAGCTCGATCTGTCCTTCCGAGGATTCACCGGCACCTCGGTGACCGGGACACCCCAGGGGATCAGCGTCTTCGTGGACGGGGTCCGCGTGAACGAGCCCGCCGTGGAGGAGATTAACTTCGACCTCATCCCGCTCGACGATGTCGAGCGGATCGAGCTGATCCGGGGGCCGACGGCCATCTTCGGAAGGAACACGTTGGCCGGCTCCCTGAATATCATCACCCGCCGGGGCGGCGCCGAGCGGGAGTTTGTGCCGGAGATCTCCGGCGGGAGCTTCGGTCGCCAGAAGTACCGCCTCCATATTGGTGGGACCGAAGGCCCGATTGACTACTATTTCGCCGGGACCCATTTCTTTGAGGATGGTTTCCGGGATGAATCGGACAGCCGTCTCGATCAATTCTTCGGGAAGCTGGGGTACCGCCGGGACGGCACCGACATTACCCTCTCGTACCAGTACCAGCATAACAAGATCAAGCAGGCTGGGTCGCTGCCGCTCAGCGCTATCCAGGTGAATCGGGAGCAGAACTTCTCGGTGGGTGACTTCTTCGAACCTGACCTGCACCAGGCGACGCTGAATGCCCGCCAGGACCTCGGGGCGCGCTTCTCGCTCGCGCTTAACGGCTTTGTTCGAAAGCTCGATGCCGAGCAGTTCAACGTCAGCCTGATCAGTGCGAATAGCCGTCTCTTTAATGAGACTCTCTCGGGCGGTGGCACACTTCAGCTTACACACGAGGGCCAGCTTCTGGGTAAAAAGAATCTGCTGACCCTGGGGGCTGAATACGCGCGTCACGATGTGGCGATACGTGTTTTCGAGGAGCAGAATGAGCGGACACTCCAGCAATGCGTCGCGGGTGCAGTGGCCGCTGGGAAAGACGCGGCTGACGCATGTCCGCTGAAGCAGCTTCACTCGGACATCTCCGACACCCAGGATACGTTCGGGCTGTACATCCAGGATATCGCGGAGCTTTGGCGGGGTCTCCTGCTGGCGGGAGACAGCTTGGTCTTGACAGCCGCACTGCGCTATGACTCCGTCAGGCACGACATCAAAGACACAAGCCCTGAGGACCCGGGGAAGGCGACCGGAGTCGCCACCTTCACTCGACCCACCCCGAGGCTCGGCCTCAACTATAACCTCTCCGATCGGTACGGGGTCTACTTCTCGTACTCAGAAGGGTTTCGCGCTCCGGCGTTCCTGGAGCTGACTTGCGCCGATCCCACCTCGCCGTGCGTTGGCATTCAGGCGGGCGTCGCTCCCGATACTGGCTTTTTCGCCCTCCGCCCCGTCAAGGCGCGGAGCTACGAGCTGGGCTTAAGGGCACGACCGGTGTCCTGGTTGGAAGCGAGCTTTGCCATGTATCGGACCGATGTTCAGGATGACATCTTTTCGGTCTCTCCAGCAGAGACGACCAAGCTCTTTTTCCAGAATGTCGGTGATACGAAGCGAGAGGGGATCGAGGTTGGCCTTCGCGGGATCTACAAAGAACGACTGGAAGGGTACCTGAATTACGCCTACACCCGCGCGACCTTCGAAAGCGACATCGAACTGGCCTCTCCCAGGACGCCGGGAAAGGTCGAGCAGGTGCGGGAGGGGAACCAGCTTCCCCTCACACCGAACCACCGGATCAACGCCGGAGTCCGCTACCTTCTCCATAAGTGGGTCACGCTTTCCCTCAACCTGACCTATGTCGGCGACCAGTTCTTGCGGGGGGACGAGGCCAACACTCAGCCCAAGGTCAACGACTACGTCGTCGTGAACGCCGGCATCGACTTTCACCGTGACCGCTTCTCCGGCTTCCTGAAGATCAACAACCTGTTCAACGCCGAGTATGAGACGTTCGGGACCTTCGCCCCCAACGCCAAGGCCAGGCCTCTAGGTACGCCGATCG
>JBGQIR010000051.1:0-9745 GCA_041498535.1 Methylomirabilis sp. (SeqCode) | reverse complement strand
GGGCTGCACCATGCGAGGCGTGGCCACGGAGCCGGCTTCTGCACGTTCAACGGCCTCGCGCTGGCCGTCCACGCGGCCCGCGCCGCCGGGGCACGTTCCATCCTGATCCTGGATCTCGACGCGCATTGCGGGGGCGGCACGCACTCCCTGGTGGCGAACGACCCTTCCGTCTGGCAGCTTGATGTCGCCGTATCACCCTTTGACAGCTACGCGGCCACCGAGCGGACGACGCTGGACCTGGTCCGGGACGCGTCGCGATATCTTCCGACTGTCGAGTTGCGTTTGCAGGGGCTCGAGGTCGGCGCCCCTCGGTTTGACCTGTGCCTCTACAACGCGGGGATGGACCCCTTCGAGGGGTGCGACATGGGGGGGCTGCGCGGGATCAATCGGGCGATCCTCGAGGAGCGCGAACGGCTCGTCTTCGACTGGTGTCGCCGACGCCGGATCCCCATCGCTTTCGTGCTTGCCGGAGGATACCTGGGCGCCGGAATCGATCGTTCGGGTCTGGTCGGCCTCCATCGGCTGACGCTATCGGCCGCAGTCCGTGCGAGGACGAGCTGATGGTTGGGAAAGGTGGCATCTTCAATCGAATCCTTGACGAATTGTTTGTGAGAATGCAAGAGGGGTAGGAATGATTTTTCGGGCGTTGCATTCCAGGAATTACCGCCTGTTCTTCGGGGGACAAAGCATCTCCTTGATTGGGACCTGGATGCAGCACATTGCCGCAAGTTGGTTGGTCTATCACATGACGAATTCAGCGTTCGTCTTAGGTGTGGTAGGATTCGCCGGCCAGATTCCCACGTTTCTGTTGGCCCCCTTTGCCGGGGTCTTTGCCGACAGAATGAATCGTCATCGGATTTTGATCGTGACCCAAACCCTGGCTATGATACAGGCATTGATGTTCGCGCTTCTCGTTTTGACGGGCGCCGTCACTGTGTGGCAGATCATCGCCCTCAGTATATTGCTGGGTCTTGTGAACGCGGTCGATATGCCGGTACGTCAGGCGTTCATCGTGGACATGATTGAACGAAGGGAAGACTTGGGAAATGCTATCGCCTTGAACTCCACGATGTTCAATGCTGCCCGATTGGTGGGCCCCTCGATTGCAGGCGTCCTGATCGCTACCCTGGGTGAGGGGATGTGTTTTCTTCTGAACGGTATCAGTTATACTGCGGTCATTGCGGCCTTGTCGGCGATGAGGATGACGCCAAGACCCAAGCACGGTCAACGCGCTCATGTCATGCAAGAGCTGAGAGAGGCATTTTCTTACGCGCTTGGATTCGCGCCGATTCGGTCCATTCTGCTCTTGCTTGGATTGGTCAGCTTGGTGGCCATGCCGTACACAATCCTCATGCCAGTCTTTGCCAAGGACGTCCTTCATGGCGGCGCTCACACGCTCGGCTTTCTGGTGGGAGCTTCGGGGATCGGAGCGTTAGGGGGGACGATCTATCTCGCATCGAGAAGGAGTGTCCGCGGGTTAGGGAATGTGATTGCAGTGTCCGCAGGTCTGTTTGGTATCAGCCTTCTCGCGTTTTCTGTCTCCCGCGTCTTGTGGATGTCCCTGCTGTTCATGCTGTTAACCGGGTTTGGAATGGTGCTCCAGTTCGCAGCGAGTAACACCGTC
Organism: Methylomirabilis sp. (SeqCode); assembly: GCA_041498535.1. Lineage (GTDB taxonomy): Bacteria > Methylomirabilota > Methylomirabilia > Methylomirabilales > Methylomirabilaceae > Methylomirabilis. Next base: position 8,121 of record JBGQIR010000051.1, on the reverse strand, counting down.
TTGCAGACCATTGTGGATGACGATAAACGCGGGCGGGTGATGAGCCTATTCACGATGGCCTTTGCCGGCGCGGCCCCATTCGGCAGTTTGCTGGCTGGTGGACTCGCCAGTCGGATCGGTGCCCCAGCGACGCTGTTGCTGGGCGGAGTGTGCTGCATTTCAGGTTCGCTGTTGTTTGCCAGAGCACTTCCTTCATTACGGGAAATGGTTCGCCCGATTTATGCACGAAAGGGCATCATTCCGGAAGGTGCTTCAGGACTCCAGTCGGCAACCAGCTTGACCAGGCCGCCCGCAGATTAAGGCGAATATCCTTGGTCGCCTTGCTTTGTCATGGCTGGCGACTCGGGGGGTGGGAAGGTGAAAAGAGTGCATTTCATGGTTCGACAGGCGCGCGAGAGCGATAACGAGGCGCTCGTTGAGCTGGATCGCCGGTGCACGATGGGCGAAGAGACCATCATGACCTTCGTCCGTTCCCACGATTTCTTCGCTCGATCCAAGCCATACGAACAGCCTCAGCTTCTTGTCGTCGAGGCCGGCAACACCATACTTGGCGTGGGAGGGGCGGCACTGAAGCCCCTCCGGGTGGGGGGTGAGCTTCTGAAAGCGGCGTATTTCTATGGCCTGCGTGTGGATCCGGCCTTCCGTCGGTTGGGGGTGGCCTCAGCCATCGGAGATGCATTGATAGAGCTGGTCAAGCAGAGGGAAGCCGACTTCACCTTCTCCTTAGTGTTGGAAGGGAACGTCCCGTCCCTGGGGCTTGTGGCAAAACGTGGCGCTCGGGCGGTGAGACGGTGCGTCCTTGCGATCCTCCCGGCTGGCGAGGCGGGAGGAGCCGGGCGGTGGCGATCCCTTGAGGAGCAGGACCTCGATCGGACGGCCCTCTTGTTTCGGAGCGCGTTTCCTTGCCATGACCTTTTTCCGCCTTCCGATGTCGCCGCGTTACAAGGGTTGCTCAAAAGGTCGCCAGGCCTTGCTCTCCGAACCTGCTATGGCCTGGACGTCGGGGGGGAACTCACAGCGTGCTTCGGCCTCTGGGACTACTCCCCGATCATAAGGATGCGGATCCAGCAAAGAAGCCCGAGGGAACAGGCTGAGCACCCCTGGCTGTTTCAGGCAGGGGAGATCGCCCCGCATTTCCTCCTGCCCCTGGCTTTTCAGAAACCTGAGCTGTTGGCCGAAGCGATCCAGGAAGCCACACGGCTCCTGGCCGAGCGCCGGCGAGGTCCAATCATCCCGGTCCTCATCATTCCGTATGATCCGGAGGATCAGGCGTTCGCAGCGATCAGGCAATTCGAGCGCTTCGAGCTCGGCATCCAGCTTTTCGCCCGTTCCGTCCGCACGGAGGTGAGGCTGGGGGGCCGACCCCTGTTCCTCGATCCCACTGATTTATGAAGGAGCCGGGTAAGGCATGATGCCGGTGGATTCTGTCACGCTGACGTATACGTGACGAAGGCGTGAGACCGAAAGGGAGGGAACTGTATGCGCGTCATTCGACAGCATGAGTTTGGTGGCCCCGAAGTTCTTCGCTACGATGAGGTGTCGCTTCCCGAACCCGGTGTTGGCGAGGCGCGGGTCAAGATCGACGCAGTTGGGGTCAACTATGTCGATATCTACCAGCGAACGGGCCAATACCCTGGCCCGCTCCCCATGATCCCCGGCAGGGAAGCTGCTGGGGAGGTCGATGCGGTCGGCCCTGGGGTTTCAGACGTCCGGCTGGGAGACCGCGTCGCCTACGCTGGACACGTGGGCTCCTATGGCCAGTATGCGATTGTCCCCGCTTGGATGCTGGTGCCGATTCCCAACGCTCTGGACACCCGGCAGGCGGCTGCCGTGATGCTTCAGGGGATGACAGCGCACTATCTTACTCATAGCACCTACGCGATCCAGCCAGGCGACACGGCGTTGGTTCACGCGGCGGCAGGTGGCGTCGGCTTGCTGCTGGTCCAGCTAGCGAAGAGGCGGGGAGGCTGGGTCATCGGGACCGTCTCGACAGAGGAGAAGGCGCGATTGGCCAGGGACGCCGGTGCGGCTGAGGTCATCCTCTATACGCAGAGTGACTTTGAAGCGGAGACCAGGCGCCTGACCAATGGCAAAGGGGTGAACGTGGTGTACGACTCCGTCGGGCAGACGACCTTCGACAAGAGCCTGAATTGTCTTACACCTCGAGGCTACATGGTTCTATATGGCCAAGCCAGCGGGCCGGTGCCGCCGCTGAATCCACAGGTTCTCAGCGCCAAGGGTTCGCTGTTCCTGACTCGCCCCACCCTCGCGCATCACATGCGAGATCGGGCGGAACTGTTGAAGCGGGCCGGCGACCTCTTCACGTGGATCACCGCCGGTGAGCTTCATGTGCGGATCGACACAACCTTCCCTCTGAAAGAGGCCGCGGAGGCCCATTGCTACCTCGAAGGGCGAAAGACCAAAGGCAAGGTGTTATTGATCCCCTAACGGGGGGTTGCTTCATCCATGAACGCGCTACGCACCCCGCAAATCGTCAAGCAGCGTAGAAGGAACCCCCCGGCCGCTGCTTCCTCGCTGCTCTTGTTGGCGGTCACCCTTGTGTGCGTTGGAGCAAACGGCGGGCAGCGGCTGCCGCTCGATCAAATCACACTGCCGCCCGGGTTTGAAATCGCCATCTATGCGAGCAATGTGCCCAATGCCCGTTCTATGACCCTCAGCCCCAACGGAACCCTGTTCGTGGGAACGAGGACCGCAGGGGATGTCTATGCCATCGTGGACCGCGATCATGACCATAAAGCCGACGAGGTTATCACCCTCGCCAGGGGCTTGAATATGCCAAATGGCGTCGCGTTCCGCGATGGCGCGCTGTACGTGGCCGAAGTGAATCGCATCCTGCGATACGACAATATCGAAGCCCACCTGAAGGATCCGCCGAAGCCTGTCGTGCTCAACGAGAGCTTTCCCCGGGATCGGCATCATGGATGGAAGTTCATTCGCTTCGGGCCGGATGGGCTGCTCTACGTGCCCGTCGGGGCACCGTGTAATGTCTGCGAGGGCGAGGATGAACGCTATGCCTCGATCGCGCGGATGAAGCCGGACGGCACCCGATTGGAGATCTTCGCCCGCGGCGTTCGCAACACCGTGGGGTTTGATTGGGATCCAAAGACCCATGAGCTCTGGTTCACGGATAACGGGCGAGACCGGCTTGGTGATGATCTGCCACCCGACGAATTGAACTATGCGCCAAAGCAGGGGCTGCACTTTGGCTTCCCCTATTGCCACGGGAAAAAGATTTCCGACCCGGAGTTCGGGAAGAAGCGAAAGTGCGAGGAGTTCATCCCACCGGCGATCGAGCTCGGTCCGCACGTGGCGGCGCTTGGTATGCGCTTTTATACGGGGAAGATGTTTCCGGGCGAGTATCGCAACCAGATTTTCATCGCGGAGCATGGATCATGGAATCGCAGCGCGCCGATTGGTTACCGCGTGACGCTCGTGCGACTCGAACACCACCGCCCGCTGAAGTATGAGGTCTTCGCCGAAGGCTGGCTGCAAGGCAGTCGCGCGTGGGGACGCCCTGTGGACCTCCTCGTCATGCCCGATGGCGGCATGCTCGTTTCGGATGATGAAGCAGGTGTGATCTACCGGATCAGCTACAAGAAGTGACGCATCCCAGTGTGTGGTGAGCAACACTTCTAGAACGCTGATGAGGTCGCAGCTTTTTGCGCGACAGAAAGGCAATTCCGTGATAGAGATAGTCTGCCCCATGTGTGGATTGAACAGAAATCTTGACAACTGGGGGCGATTCAATTCAAAGTTGGGGGGCCGTCCGGTTCTGGATCAGATTGGCGAAAAGGCGAAGGCCGTGCGGCCAATGCCGGTGACAAGTTGGCGAAGTGTTTCTTGCTAACTAATCGTGGGTATCGCCTTTGAGCGGGAAAAGGAGGCATGAGGTGCCACGCAGGTCCAGTGAATCACTGTGGTGCATGATGGCTGTTGTGGTCGCGGTTGTCATCGCCGCTCTTGGCGGCGTGTCCAGTTCAGTCGCCGAAGTAGTCGACTCATCGATCAGCGTTCGCCAAGCTGGGATAGTAGCGGAAGGGGACGTCCCCGTTGCGGGACTGTCGCCCACCTCAACGGAGCCGCCCCAGCCCGAGCCCATCGGCGTCGCAAAAGAGGAGGAGATCAGTCTGGAGGCCGTTCAATCGACCGGTGAGGCTCCTGCGGAACGCATACAATTCTCAGCGCAGACTGATAAAGAGCAAGAAGAAATGGCGGAATACGATCCGTGGGAGCCGTACAATGAAAAGATGTTCTCGTTTAACCATGATGTGTTCGACCGTTTTGTCCTGAAACCGGTGGCGACCGCCTGGGACACGGTCGTGCCAGACTGGATGCAAACAAGCCTCACCAACGCCTTCGATAACCTCGGCATGCCCCGCCGCGTGGTGAACAATCTCCTCCAGGCCAAATTCAAACGAGCCGGTCTGGAGTTGGTTCGCTTCTTTATCAACACGACGTTCGGCATCGCGGGGTTCTTTGATATTGCGAAGGAGGGCGGGCCCGATAAGTACGACGAGGATACGGGCCAGACCTTGGGCTTCTATGGCGTGGGACCGGGCCCGTATCTGATCTTGCCCATCTTGCCCCCGTTGACGGTCCGTGACGGGATCGGCTACGTCGCCGACGCGGCGCTCGATCCCCTTAGCTACTTCATCCCGTTTGCCGCCTCTATGGGAAGGTGGGCGGGGGAAACCGTCAATGACCGATCGGGAAATCTGGATTTCTTCCAGAGCGTCGAGGAGAATACGGTCGACCTCTATAGTGCGGTCCGGAACGCCTATCTGCAACGGAGACAAAGGGCCATCGAAGAGTAAGCGCCCATCCGAACATCGTCATATATGAGCAAGAGCCGCTTCAGCCCTTGCTTTCTCAGTCGTGTCCCCCTCTTCTCCGCATTGACACCCTCTAGTCTTGAACGGCTCCTCACCCGGCTCTTCACACCGTCCCTCACGAAGAGTCAGACCCCTTTCTCAGAGCTCTGCTCGGGACAGCAAGAGAGGGTGTGGCGCGCCCACCCAAGGGCTTGGTAGCGCAGGGCGGGGATCAACGAACGATGGTATCCCGAAGTCCTCTCCGGTTTCCTCTGATGGCGCTGGGGATGGTCGGCCTGTTGGCCGCGATGTGGGGAGGGCTTTTGCGCCTGGGCTGGAACTGGCCGATCATCCGTCATACTCTGGCCGCCGCGCATGGTCCCCTGATGATCTCTGGGTTCCTGGGCACCCTCATCAGCCTGGAACGGGCAGTGGCTCTCGGACAGAGCTGGACCTACGGCGCACCCCTCCTGACCGGATTGGGCACCTTGGCTCTGATCGCGGGCGTACCGGGCCTGGTCGGACCGCTGTTAATGGTCTTAGGCAGCCTGGGCCTGGTGGCTATTGTTTTCCAGATCATCCGGAGCCAACCGGCCATCTTCACGGTGGTCATCGGGCTGGGGGCGCTGGCGTGGCTGGTCGGAAACAGCCTTTGGCTCGCTGGGTACCCGATGTTCAGTGTTGTACCCTGGTGGGCGGGTTTTCTGGTGCTGACCATTGCCGGTGAGCGGCTGGAACTGAGCCGCTTTGTTCCAGTGTCTCGAGCCAATCAGGTGACCTTTCTTGCCGCCATCAGCCTCTTGTCGGCGGGGCTACTCCTCACTAGAGTGGCGTTCGACGGTGGGTCACGCCTGAGCGGGCTGGGCCTGCTCGCCTTGACTGTCTGGCTCCTGCGCCACGACATCGCCCGACGGGCGGTGCGGAAGGCAGGACTGACCCGATTTGTCGCCGTGAGTCTGCTCTCAGGGTATGTCTGGCTGGGGATCGGGGGGCTGCTGTGGTTGCGCCTGGGCGGGGTCGTGGCGGGGCCATACTATGATGCGGTCCTGCACGCCATCTTCCTGGGGTTTGTTCTCTCTATGATTGTCGGGCACGCACCGATGATCTTCCCCGCCGTACTAGGGATGCCCATGCCTTTTCGACCGGCCTTCTATGCCCATCTTGCCGTCCTGCACCTTTCGCTAGCGGTTCGGGTTGTGGGCGATCTGGCCATGTGGTGGCCGGGGCGGCTATGGGGCGGGCTGCTCAATGTGTCGGCCGTTCTCCTTTTCCTGGTGAACACGGCGCTTTCGGTGAAGCAGGGCAGGGGTCTGTCTCGTCGAGAAGCGCTGTAGACTCATCAGGGGACGTTCAGAGAGGGAATCCCCTATTGTTTTGAACCGATCTGAGGGATCGCGGGAGAACCTGAGTCGAATGAACAGGGGGAACGTAGGGCCGGCAAAGCAGACCGTTGGGGCGGGAGAAAGCATCTCCTCTCACGACCGTGTCCGTATCGCGCGGCTGCCCATGCATTTCTTTACCGTCGCGGTGGCCTTCTTTGGACTTGCTGTTGCCTCGGCTCCGTGGGTAGTGGGCGATCTCGTGGAATTTTTCTATCAGCCTGTGCTCCTGGCCTTGACCCACGCGATGACGCTGGGGTGGATTACGTCTGCGATCATGGGGGTGATGTATCGCTATGTTCCAGCCTTGACCAAGCGGCCGCTTCGGTTTCCGCGCCTGGCGCTCCTGCAGCTCGGGCTCTTCGTCGTCGGTGTCATGGGCATGATCGTCCACTTTGCCATTGGACGCTGGGTCGCCACATGGCTTGCTGCGGGTGTCGTCGTGCTGAGTGTTGTCCTCTTCGCAGTGAACATGCTTCCCTGCCTCGCTCCTGCCAGAGGCCGGGGTGTGGCCGAAACCGGGATGCTCCTGGCGCTCCTGTACCTGCTGGTCGCTGCCGTCCTCGGCCTGCTCCTCGCACTGGACAAGACCTTCGGTTTCCTGCACGGCAATGTGCTCACGAACCTCGCCGCCCATGCTCATCTCGCGGCGCTGGGGTGGGTGAGCCTCATGATCTGCGCTGTCTCGTATCGGATGGTTCCGGCATTTCTGTTGCCCGAAGTCGAGCTGCCGCGCGCAGCGATGTGGCAACTCTATTCGCTTGCCCTCGCTGTGGGCGGCCTCGGGATTGCGCTGCTCGGCGGGATCGGCGGGGCCGGCGTCTGGAGCGTCGCCATCATGCTGGCTCTCCTTGCGTATGTCATGGTGCTCGGCAGTCTTGTGCGGAACCGGCGGATGCCGATCGATTGGACGATGCGGCATGCGCTGGCGGGCGTCGTGTGGTTGGTGCTGTCTGCGGGGCTCGGGCTCATGCTCGTCCGGATTGACCCTGGCACCGCGCTCGGCAATGGTGTCGCAGGAGCGTACGGGGTTCTCGGACTGCTCGGCTGGGTGACGAACTTCATCATCGGGATGTCCTACAAACTCTTTCCGGGATTCATCGCCGGCATGCGTGAAGTCGTCGGCTGGCCAAAACTGGCGATCGCGGAGCTCTCGCTTCCCCGTTGCCGTCCGCTCGTGTTCTTCTCGCTGAATGGCGGGGTTTTGGCGCTGGCCATCGGCCTGATTACAGCTCAGGTGGTATTTGCTCGCCTGGGCGCCATCATCGTTGGGGTGGGGGGTCTGGTCTACGTGGCAGTTATGGCCTGGACTCTGAGGTATGCGTATCGCCCCTCCGCTCCCAGGGCCGCAAAGGATCCACTCCGCATCCTTCCTGGCGGCTCGTCGAGAGGCTGAGAACGCCTGGCACCATGGGGGAACAGTTGTCATGGAGAAGCATCCGCAGGCAAAACACGGCAAGCCCGTCGTCGCCCCGCGCATTCAATGTGGGATCGAGATAGACGGCGCCCGGCAAGACGGGCGATCACGAGGGTAATTGGTGCTGAAGCATCACGTCCTCTTTGACGAGACGACCATAGCGACGCGGGTGGCGCAACTGGCCCAGGCGATCGCTTCGGACCTCCCCAGCCCCTCGCCGAGCATGATCGGGCTGCTGACGGGCAGCTTTGTCTTCCTCGCCGACTTGGTTCGCGCCCTCGCGCGGCTCGGTGTAGAGCCCCAGGTGGACTTTATGGCTGTTTCTCACTACGGGCTGTCCACCGAATCGGGCGGCGTGGTGCAGATTCGGAAAAACATCTCGCTCGATCTCACGGCGCGGCCGGTGCTCCTTGTCGATGACATCCTGGATTCGGGACGGACGCTCAGCTTGGTCCGAGATCGCCTTGTGGCACGGGGCCCGAGCTGGCTACGG
>JBGQIR010000050.1:0-9896 GCA_041498535.1 Methylomirabilis sp. (SeqCode) | reverse complement strand
CCATAAATTCGCGTCAAATAACTTCACATGGTCGTGAAAAGGCCCATCAAATGGGGCGACCTCTCTCCCCTTCATTGACCGTGAAATGGGCAGACCAGCATCTGGGTGCTTATTACTTGGGCGACGGTACATGGCGACGATGGGGAGGTTTTTTGACTTGACAAAGAATAAATCCTTAGTAATAATAATTCTCGTTTAGATCGGGCCCGGGGTGACCGGCAGGCGGGAGCAGTGGGATTGGCACAATGAAGCTGTCCGTGAAGACGATCACAGAACGGTTCAGGGAATCGGGTCGGAAGGTGACTCCGCAACGAGTCGCGGTTTTCGAGGTCCTCTGCGAACGCGGCGGCCACCCGACGGTCGATCAGATCTACCAGGAGGTCCGGAAGCGGTTTCCGATGATTTCGCTGAACACCGTCTACCAGATCATGGAGGCGCTGGTGGAGATGAAGATCGTTTCACCCGTCAGCCATGGGCAGGAAGCCGCCCGTTACGAGACCGACTCGGCGCCTCACCATCATGCGATCTGCGTTCTGTGCAAGCGGATCGTTGATGTCTTTGACCCCGCCCTTGGACGGGTAAGGCCCCCCCGAGCAGTGAAGGATCGGTTCCAGGTCTTGGGTCATCGAGTGGAGTTTTTTGGCTACTGTGCCGACTGTCAAGCGTCAAGACAGCCCGCTCATTGAGGTGTGCTGTAACCGCTCTTTCAGGGAGAGGGGCGAAGAGGGGTGAAGGGAAAACGAGGTGGAGCGAACGCATTTGGGAGAAGGAGCTGGGCTTTATGGCCAGCCGTGTGACAGGGTAGAGCTGGGTCAAACACTTTAACGTTCAAGGAGGAGAGAACCATGGGAAAGAGCCTGAAAGGGACCAAGAGCCATGAAAATTTGAAGAACGCCTTTGCGGGCGAGTCGCAGGCAAACCGCCGATATCTGTATTTTGCCCGCATGGCAGATATCGAGGGCTACCCCGACATCGGGGGCCTCTTCCGCGACACTGCCGAAGCGGAGACCGGCCACGCCTTCGGCCATATGGATTTCCTGAAGCAGGTGGGCGACCCCGTGACGGGCGTGCCCTTCGGAAGCACCGAGAAGAATCTGAAGTCGGCCATCGAGGGTGAGACCTATGAATATACGGAGATGTACCCGGGGATGGCGAAGACCGCGCGGGCCGAGGGCTTCGAGGAGCTGGCCGAATGGTTCGAAACCCTGGCCAAGGCGGAGAAGTCCCACGCCGGCCGCTTCACTAAGGGCCACACGCTGATCGCCGGCAAGGAGCCTGCGGCCGCGATTTAGCGCTGACAAATCATTAGATGGCGGTTGTGGGGCAGGGGGGGTATCCGCTCCAACCGCCTTTTAATCTCTCCCCAACAGCAAAGGCCCATCTATTCGCCCGAGCATCTCGCGTATAGAGGGCGTTCGCCCGGAGACGGAGGCGGCCATGGGCTTTAATTTGGGATCGGACACATTCTGGAGCGAGCCAGCGCTGGATCAGGAGCTGCGTCGGGTCTTTGACCTCTGCAATGGCTGCCGCCGCTGCTTACCGCTGTGCCCCTCCTTCAATACCCTATTCCAGCGGCTTGACGACGAGCGCGTGGACGGGGAGGCTGAAAAACTTGGCGAGGGCGATCTGCAGGTTGTAGGTGAGGAGTGTTACCAATGCAAACTCTGCTACAACCATTGTCCCTATACACCTCCCCATCGCTGGGCGATCGATTTCCCACGGCTGATGCTCCGGCAAAAGGTGGTGCGGTCCAAGCGAGAAGGTGTCTCCCTGCAGGATAGGATTCTGGGACGGACAGATCTCATCGGTCGGCTTGCCTGCATGACCGCCCCACTGTTGAACCGGCTGAACCGGGCGCGATGGAACCGACGCCTGATGGAGGTGGTGCTCGGCATTCACCGCGATTGGCCACTCCCTGATTACGCCTCCGAGCCGTTCGATCGCTGGTTCCGTCGTGAGGGGGCGCGGAACGTGACGGCCGGTGATTCCCCACAGGGAAAAGTCGTCCTCTTCCCAACGTGTTCGGTAAACTATAATGACGTGGCTGTTGGGCAAGCAGCGGTGCAGGTGCTGGCGAAGAATCGGATCGAGGTGGCAGTGGAGTATCCTCGCTGCTGTGGCATGCCAGCCTTGGACGGCGGCGACTTGCAGGCCGCCCTCAAAGCGGCCCGGGTCAACGTGCGCGTGCTGAGTGAGCGGGTCATGGCCGGGTTCGAGGTCGTCGTCCCAGGGCCGACGTGCAGCTATGTGCTCAAGCAGGAATACCCAGCCCTCCTGGAGGACGAGGCCAGCCGGCAGGTGTCGGCCCATACCTTTGATCTCAGCGAGTATCTGATGCGGTTGCACGGGGAGGGGCGCCTGAACACGGAGTTCACCCACAACCCCGGAGTCGTGGCCTATCACCTCCCGTGTCACTTGAAGGCTCAGAATATCGGGTACAAGTCGCGCGATCTGATGCAACTGACCGGCGCGAGGGTGGATCTCATTGAGAAGTGCTCGGCGGTGGACGGGACCTGGGGCATGAAAGCCCAGTATCACGATCTGTCGCTCAGATGGGCCAAACCACTGCTGAATGCCGTTGAAGCAGCGAAGCCCGATGTCGTCGCCACCGACTGTCCCCTGTCGGCCCTGCGGATCTTCCAGGGGACCGGCAGGCATCCGGTCCATCCGGTCCAGGTGCTGCTCCAGGCGTACGGGTTATGAGCCGAGGGAGCGGACAAGGCGAGAATGAAGTCAGGAGATTGACGGCACAACAGGGGGAGTACGGATGCAGAAGATTCTCAGAGCTGACGTGAAGGACCTGGTGCAATATGAGAAGGTCAGAGATGAGATGCGCCGGAGGCTCATTGCCCTCAAGCGGGATCGTCGCATAGCGGTTGGCGATCGCCTGACCTTCTTGTTCGAAAACCGTGATACGGTCCTCTTTCAGATCCAGGAAATGATCCGAACGGAGAGGATGGTGGACGAGGCGAAGATCTGCGAAGAGATCGAGATCAACAACGAGTTGATCCCGGGAGAGCGGGAGCTGAGCGCCACGATGTTCATCGAGGTGGACGAGCCTGGACGGATCCGGGAGGTGCTGGACCGATTGCAGGGGATCGATCGCGGTGAGCACGTGTACTTCCAGACCGGAGAACGGTTCCGCGTCACGGGGGCCTTCGAGAGCGGTCGGAGCAAAGAGGACAAGATCAGCGCCGTGCACTACGTGAGGTTCCCTTTCTCGGAAGCGGCGCGAGACGCCTTCCTTGATGTGCGGGTGCCGGTCGAGCTTGTCGTCGACCATCCCCGTTATACAGAACGGACGAAGATCGAGGGAGAAACCCGCCAGAGGTTGATTGAGGACCTGACAGCGGCATCGGTACGCTGAGGTAGGTCTCTCATTTGAGAGCCGCTCTTATTGTGATAAGATAATCAGAGTGTCTTGCGACGATGGCGGGGGGCTGTCCGGCAAGCTTGGGTGTCAAATGTTTTACATAGGGTGTTTTTCGTCTTGACTTGCGTAGGTGGCCATACTATAAGAGTCGTCGGTTTGATGACCCCAGTCGAGGTGCGGAATGGCCGATGAGGTGGTTGCGAAAGGCGCCCAGGCAGGCCGCCTGATTATAGAGGCCGAGGAGGGCGAGGCGACAATCTGGTCGCGGCGAGACTTCTTCTCACTCGCCGGGTGGGCCGGGATCCTGGCCGCTCTCGGCGTGGGCGGCTTAGCGTTTGGGCGCCTCATGTTCCCCAGAGTGCTATTCGAGCCCTCACCGATCTTCAAGGCCGGCCTGCCGGAGGAGTACCCCGTCGGGACCGTCAGCGAACGATGGAAACAGGAGCAGCGGGTCTGGATCGTCCACGACCCGGACGGGTTCTATGCGCTTCTGGCGATCTGCACGCATTTGGGCTGCACCCCGAACTGGCTGAACGCAGAAAGCAAGTTCAAGTGTCCCTGCCACGGCAGCGGCTTCCGAAAAACCGGGACAAACTTCGAAGGTCCGGCGCCCCGGCCGCTTGAGCGGATCAAGATCGCCCTGGCTGATGACGGGCAGCTTCTGATCGACAAGAGCGTTCAGTTCCGCTACGAGAGAGGGGAATGGACCAAGCCGGGAGCCTTTCTGAAGCTCAAGGTCTAAGCTGAGACGAGGGAAGATCCAAGATGCCTGATCTGAAAGAGTTAAAGAAGAAGGTGGTCGAGTCGCAACTGTGGCGGTCGATGTTCCGTCACGATTATCTGGACACCCCCAGGAACCGGGTGCTTCAGATTATGGCAAATGTCTGGCTTCACCTGCATCCCCCCAAGATCCGCCGTCACGCGATCAAGATCCGCTTCACTTGGTGCATGGGAGGCATCACCTTCCTGATGTTCCTGGTCACTGTCGTGACGGGTGTCATTCTGATGTTCTATTATCGCCCGGTCTCGGAATATGCCTATGCCGACATGAAATACCTGCAGTTCGATGTCCCGTTCGGTATGATCATGCGCAATATGCATCGGTGGGCGGCCCATGGCATGGTCATCACCGTCTGGCTTCACATGTTGCGCGTCTTCATGACCGGCTCGTACAAACCGCCGAGGGAGTTCAACTGGGTTGTGGGGGTGGTGCTGTTGACGATCACGTTGCTCTTGAGCTTTACCGGGTACCTCTTGCCCTGGGACCAGCTGTCCATCTGGGCAGTGACGGTCGGCACGAACATGGCCCGCGCCACCCCGCTCCTGGGCAGCGAGGGCCCCTTTGCCCAGGCGGTCGGCGTCACCCCGCGTTACGACGCCAGGGCCTTTCTGCTTGGAGGAACCGTCGTTGGACCTCCCACCCTCCTCAGGTTCTATGTCCTTCATTGCATCTTTCTCCCCATCCTGGCCAGCCTCCTGATGATTGTGCACTTCTGGAGGATCAGGAAAGACGGGGGGATCTCAGGCCCCTTATAAGGGTGCCCTGGGTCGGGCAGGTGCAGCGCCTTGCGAGGCCAGGTCATCTGCCAGTTGCTGGAGTATGCGTGCAAGGTATGAGCGATAGCAATGGCTGAAGCAAGAGAGAGCGCAGCGGCAGCGAAGCCGGCTGGCCGTCGTGCAGGAGCGCCCGAACCTGCTGTGGCCGATAGGGTCCACGTCTGGCCCTACCTCGTCCGCAACGAGTTCATCTGCTCGATCATCGTGATGGTGATTCTGACTGTCTGGTCGATCACCATTAACGCCCCCCTGGAGGAGCCGGCCAATCCGACGCAGACCCCCAACCCCAGCAAAGCCCCATGGTATTTCCTCGGGCTACAGGAGATGCTGGTCTATTTCGATCCCTGGTTCGCCGGCGTGGTGCTGCCCAGCCTGATCATCGTGGGGCTCATGGTCCTCCCGTACATCGATATCAATCCCACGGGGAACGGTTACTATACCTTCAAAGAGCGGCCATTCGCCATTGCCACCTTTCTCTTCGGATTCATTTTTCTGTGGGTCTCGCTGATCATCACCGGCGTCTTCTTCAGGGGTCCGGGGTGGAACCTATTTTGGCCGTGGGAAACGTGGGATCCCCACATGGTTATTGCGCTGACAAACGTCGATCTTCCTGCCTGGGGTCCGTTCAAGTGGATGGGGAACCCCAAGATCGGGGAGGTCGAGGTGATCGGTTTAGTGTTGATCGTTCTCTATTTCAGCACGGCGGTCATCTTCTACTATTGGGGACGGGACAGGAGCGAGGCCATTCGTCAGTTGGGCCCGGTGCGCTACGGGATCGTGGCGTTCCTCTTCCTGACCATGATGGGCCTCCCGCTCAAGGTCGTCCTCCGATTGGCGTTCAACATCAAGTATGTCTGGGTGACCCCCTGGTTCAACATTTGACCCTTCGGTTGAGGTTCCCTGGTGCAGTGGTGGACACGGCGGCGCGCCCGTAAGCTGGCTGAAGAACGATCCCTGCGGATGGTCTTCTTCATCTGCAGCATGCTCTTCGTTGTGGTGACCAGCTGAGCAGTCTGGAACGAAGAGGCGACCCGGCGCCCATGGAAAGAGTACCAGCTCGAGTTCAACCGCTTGGAGTATCAGCAAGTCTCCCAGGAACTCGCCAGGGAGAAGACCAAGCTTCAACGGCCTGACGTTCAGGCCGCCATCGCCAAGCTGCGAGAGGACCTGAAGGCAGCGCAGGCGCGTATGGCCGGACCTGACTATAAGAAGGCCAAGCAGGTCCTGGCACAACGGGAGGCTGAGTATGACGACGCGAGCACGAAGGCCCAGTTCATCAAAAGCGAACTGGATGAGGCCCTCTATTGGGTGGATCACGCGATCTACGAGAAGAAGGACACAAAGGGGCCTAGGGGCAAGGTAGCCCCGATTGAAAAGCAGTTACACGATATGACGCCGAAGGTGGATGCGCTGAACGCGCGGGTGGAGGGGGCTCAGGCTGAATTGAAGCGGTTCCAGGCCGATGTCGATGCCATCGAGGCCAAGCTTGAAGGGCTGACCAGCCCGGTCACCACGCTTGAGCGCCGGCTGGCGTTGATCAAGGGGCGCTCTCCCGAGGTGAAGCAGGTTGTGGTAGAGGGCGTGGCGATCAACGAGTTCAAGGAACCGATCCTGACCGTGGATCGCTGCACCACCTGCCACCTCGGGATCGATCGCGCCGGTTTTGAGGAGGCGAAGCAACCCTTCCGCATCCATCCACACCGTGAGGTCCTGTTCGGGAACCATTCCCTCACCCGCTTCGGCTGCACGTCCTGCCATCAGGGACAGGGGCCAGCCCTGGAGGTAGATGCAGCCCATGGCGAGGGCCATCACTTTGAGCGACCACTGCTGCGTGGCGACTTCGTGCAGGCCGGCTGTCGAAAATGCCACGCCGAGGAAAAGGAGCTTCCGCTGGCGCCCGTCTACTCACAGGGCAGGCAGATGGTGGAGGAACTCGGCTGTTTCGGGTGCCACAACCTGCCGGGTTTTGAGAAGGTCCAGAAGGTGGGCCCGGATCTGACGCGGATCGCCAATAAGGTCGATCCAAGCTGGCTGTTCCGGTGGGTCAAGGATCCGAAAGGGTATCTCCCCAAGACGAAGATGCCGAGTTTTGGGCTCTCAGATGAAGATGTGTCAAGCATCGCCGCGTATCTTCTCAGCACTTCCCAGCCCGTGTCGGAGTTGCAGGGCGCGTTCAAGGGCGGTGCCTCGAGTGAACGGGGCAGAGAAATTGTCAGCAAGGTCGGCTGCCTCGGCTGCCACCGGATCGCCGGTATGGAAGCGAAGGCCTCGCCTTCAGTGACCCCCATCGTCCCGTCAGCAGCGTCATCGGCCGAAGCGACTCCGGAGACCGAACAGGCAGCGGAGAAACAGAAGCCAACCAGGGCAGAGAAGCAAGAGGAACAGCCGCCCGCAGCAAAACCCGCGAGAGCCAGGATGGCCGCACCGCCTCCCTCACCAGAGAATCAAGATTTTGCGCCGGATCTTTCGAGAATAGCCAGCAAAGTGAACGCAGACTGGCTCTTCGCCTGGGTCAGGAATCCGAAACACTTCCGCCCGACGACCCGGATGCCCAGCCTGCGCCTCTCCGACGACGAGGCCAGGGCGGTCACCGCGTTCCTGATGACGCTGGGATCCAAACGCCCGATTCCCCGCTTGGAACAGGAGATCAAGAAACCGGAACGGATCGCGGCAGGCGAGCGTCTGATCCGAAAGCGGGGATGTTTTGGCTGCCACGACATCAAAGGGTTTGAAACGTCGGAAAAGATCGCGCCGGATCTCAGTAATTTCGGCCAGAAGCGATTGCTTGAGCTGTTCTTCGGCGAGGCGGTCCAGGTGCAGCAGACCTGGGAGGACTACACCTTCTGGAAGCTGAAGAATCCGCAGGTCTATGCGACCGAACGGGTGGAGCAGTTGATGCCGAATTCTGGCTTCACCGACGAACAGGTGAAGACGCTGAGAGTCTTTCTGAAAAGCTTGAACACCCAGCGGGTCCAGCCCCAGTTCCAGCGGAGCCTTTCTCCTGAGGAGCTTGCTATTCAGAACGGGCGAACGCTTGTGAAACGGTACAACTGCAACGGATGCCACGTGATCGAAGGGCAGGGCGGGGCAATTGCCGCCTTCTACACCGACAAGGCCAGAATCCCGCCGCCCCTCGAGATGGGGACGATGCATGAGGGGGAGAAGGTCCAGGCCACATGGCTCTACCAGTTCTTGGGGCGACCGACACCGCTCAGACCATGGTTCGATGTCCGGATGCCGACTTTCGGCCTCAGCATCGACGAGGCCACGACCCTAACCGATTATTTTGCCGCCTTGGGGAAGCAGCGATTTCCCTATGAGTATGTCTTGCTGGATGAACCGGCGCCGGAGCTCCTGAGAGCCGGTCGGCTCCTGATGTCGAAAGACTACTTTGACTGCTTCAGTTGCCACCAGCAAGGCGACAAAAAGCCCGAGGGCCCACCGGACAGTTGGGCCCCGGATCTCAACCTGGCGAAACGTCGCTTGCGACCTATCTGGATCGCCAAGTGGCTGAAGGACCCGCAGAAGATCCAGCCTGGGACCAAGATGCCCAGCTACTACCCGGGCGGTCCCGAGGATATCCTCGGCGGAAAGGAGGACCGACAGATCCAGGCGATCACGGAATACCTGATGCGATTGGGTGGGGGCTGATCGGTGTTTTCCGTCCAATGAGTGGGGTTTCAAGGAACAGTGTCACACACTACCAAAGGAGGCAGTGAAGCCATGAACACTATTCGGAAAACGTTAACAGTCGCGGCGGCGGCTGGCCTCATCCTCGGGGTCGTCGCTCAAGCCCCAGCCTATGAAGGGGGCGAGGTGAAAGACGGTGGGATGATCACCGGCTCGATCAAATTCGCCGGGGCGCCGCCCGCGAGGAAAGAGATCTCGGTGACCAAAGACAAGGAGGTCTGTAGCAAGGACAAACACCTGAGCTGGGACCTCATCGTCGGGCCGAACAAGGGTATTGAAAATGCTGTAGTGAGTCTGACCGATGTGAAAAAGGGGAAGAAGTGGGCAATCACGAAGGCGACGCTGGATCAAAATGGCTGTGTCTACAAGCCACATGTCTTGGTGGTCCCGGCGGGCGCGACGGTCGATATCTTGAACAGTGACGGGATCCTGCATAACATTCACACCTACAGCACCGCGAACCCGGCCTTCAACAAGGCGCAGCCGAAATTCAAGAAGGTGCTGACTGCTGACTTCAAAAAGCCAGAGACAATCAAGGTGACCTGCGATGCGCATGGTTGGATGCTGGGCTGGATCGTGGTCTCCGACCATCCGTATGTGGCTGTCACGGACGAGAAAGGGGAGTTCACCCTGAAGGACGTCCCACCGGGGCACTATAAGCTAGAGATTTGGCATGAGACGCTGGGGAAGTCGACAAAAGAGGTGACCGTCAAGTCGAAAGAGGAGACCAAGGTCCAGATCGAGCTCGCCAAGAAGTAGGAGCACGCGAGAGGCGGAGTTCACGGTTGACGGTTGACTGTTGACAGACGACAACAGTACCGTCTGTGAACCATGAACCGTCAACTGTGAACCAGATGTATGGGGCATTATTGCGATTGACTTAGTCCGGCCCGTCGGCTAGACTCCTGCGGGTTCTGACCGGGAGAAGGCACAATCGGCGACCCACGGTCCTCTGCGCGCCCGTATTCACCTCCCCAGGTGTTTCACGCAGCGGCGACCGCTCAATAGAAAAGGCGGAGCACTCCATCGCATGTCTTCAGGCAACTTAAACTCGGGACATCTTTGACAGGTTAAATCCTCATGATGAGTTGGCTTCCAGAGAACGTATCGACCTACGGGAAAGATATTGACCGCCTCTTTTACCTTATCTACTACATCACCGGTGCAACGTTCCTCTTGGTAGCAGTAACCATGGTGGCCTTCCTCATCCTCTACCGTCACCGGGAGGGTCGGCGCGCCAGATACACACACGGGAACACCACGCTTGAAATCATCT
>JBGQIR010000049.1:0-9966 GCA_041498535.1 Methylomirabilis sp. (SeqCode) | reverse complement strand
TGCTGGCGCGCTCAGGCTTCACCGTGCTGGTCCCGGATTTCTTGGGCTTCAAGTCTCTCAGGCTTCGAACCTCCGATATCGGAGAGATGGCCGACGCAGCGGTCTACCTGCGCTCTCTGGACGAGCGGGTCCTTCCCGACCGGGTCGGCATGATCGGGTTCAGCTATGGCGCCGGACCGATGTTGATCGCCGCGGCTGATCCCAGGATAGAAGGGCGCCTCAAGTTCGTGGTCTCATTCGGCGGATATCATGACCTTGTCCAGGTCATCAGGTTCGTGACCACCGGCTTCTATCAGTACGGGGAGGAGCGGGGATACGCGAAGCCCGACGACTACACCCGCTGGATTTTTCTCCGGTATAACCTCGATCTACTTCGCGATCCCGTCGATCAGGCCATTCTGGCCAAGGTCTCGGAGGCGAAGGGATGGGGGAGTCCAGGCCCGGGTCCGGCTGTGCCCTCCGACCTGACGCCCGAGGGCCGGAGCGTGTACAACCTGCTGGTCAACCGCGACCCCGAAAAGGTCGAAGCGCTGGTTGCCCGACTTGCGCCATCCATCCGGGAGATGATCGATCAACTGTCGCCGTCCCGGCAGATCCGTCACCTCTCCGCGTACACGATCATTGTGCACTCAGACCCCGATCCCTTTATCCCACATACCGAGAGCATTGCGTTGGCGGATGCCCTGGGACGAGAGGGGAAGGTCCGTCTGGAGATCCTCCGCCTGTTTCGCCATGTGCAACCCGAGCTTCCCTCCACAACGTTCGGGAATTTTCTCAGGGTGTATCTCCCCGAAGGGTTGAAGGTCTACCGGCTCATGTTCGACCTGCTTCGCCAGCGGCGATAGGGTTGCTATAGGGTTGCGTTTTCCCTTACAAGGTCAGAAGGGATCGCTAATAATGAAGAAGAAGACGTTTTGGTGTGCCACTCTCACGTGGCCAGATTTAGGGAGAGGAGGGGGTGCATGGTACTGAGGTCTGGACGGTGCTTTTGGTTGGTGCTAGTGGCGGCGATCCTCGTGCTGCAGGCGACGGAGTTTAGTGCATGGGCAAGGGTCGGCGGCGGCGGTAGCATGGGGAGTCGCGGCTCCCGATCGTACTCTAGCCCGAGCCGAAGCTCTAGCGCCCCGGCGACCCCCGTCCAGCCGCAGACGGAACAGAAGACTCCATTTGCAGCTCCCGCGCCCCAGCCCGCAGGAGGGGGGTTCATGCGGAGCCTGGCGGGTGGCCTCATCGGTGGATTTCTGGGCGGCATGCTGTTCAGGAGCTTGGGCTTTGCCGGGTTCGGTGGCATGGGCGGAGGTTTCGGGTTGATGGACGTTGTTCTCCTGGCGGGGATCGGTTTCGCGATCTACTGGATCGTGAAGCGGAGGTCTCAACAGGAGGTGCCGAGCGAAGGGCCGTATCAGCGTGTCGCGCTGGGTGATCGCGGGCCGGAGCTCCACCCGACAGCGGCGCCGCAGTCAACGATGTTTCGGGAACCCGACCTGGAACGAGGTCTCGAGTATATCCGTCAGATGGACTCGGGTTTCGAGGAGGGCCGTTTCCAAGAGGCTTGCACCGACCTCTTCTTCAAAGTCCAGGCCGGTTGGGGCAATCGTGACCTTGAACCGATCCGCGCGATTCTCACGCAGGAGATGTACAGCCAGCTCTCAGAAGACGTGGAGCGGTTGAAGAAGGAACGGAAGATCAACCGCCTGGAGAATATCGCCGTCCGGTCCGTGGAATTGACCGAAGCGTGGCAAGAGCGCGGGCAGGACTATGCGACGGTGCGATTCCTGGCGAGCCTTCTCGATTCCACCGTGGACGAGGGGACCGGACAGGTTGTGGAGGGAAGTCGGACCGAACCTGTGAAGTTCGAGGAGTTCTGGACCTTCACGCGCCCGGTCGGCCCAAATCGTTGGCAGTTATCGGCCATCAACCAGGCTGAGGCCTGAGCTTTCGGCTTTCAGCGATCAGCTCCAGCTTTGCGCTGAGAGCGAATGGCTACAGGCTGTTCTCACAAAAGAGCCCCCCGCGAGCAGATTCGCGGGGGGCTCTTGTTTTCCTGTCCAGGGCCGGGTTAGAGCTTGACGACGTTCGCGGCCTGCTTTCCCTTGGGACCATCGACGACTTCAAACTCGACTTCCTGACCCTCGGTCAGCGTCCTGAAGCCGGAGCCTTCAATGGCGGAATAATGCACAAAGACATCATCCCCATCCGGTCGCTCGATGAAGCCGTACCCTTTGCTGTCAGTGAACCACTTCACCTTTCCGGTCAAGCGCACTTCCTTCATCCCTCCTTTTCTATGGATCCCTCAGGATCGCCCGGTAGGATGTGTCTCTACACCATCCTGGCGAGCCAGAGATCGTGCTTTCCCACGTTCACGACCCACGATCGCACCGCTGCGAAGGCTTTTCTGATGGAGTGTTGTAACGGTTGGTGAGCCTGCCATGGGAATCTGTCCACAAAACGGGCGACATGTACCCTTAGGTGGCCCGCCTTGTCAAGACGATGTCAATTGTGCAGGCCAAGATACTCAGACTCGGAATGGAAGATGACCCTTCGAGCGAACGTTGTTGTGAGGAACAGTTCCTTGAAGAAATTCACCGCGAGTTTCAAGGGCTGGATGTTCCAAAATCGTCTCCGGCGCAGGTGTTCCCGCGTTCTGGTCCAGAATTCCTTCAAGTCCTGGCGGGAATACACGACCCGGTTGCTCAACGCATCGAACCTGACATAGAGGAATTGCAATCGTGACGGAAGCCTCTCCCTGACCCCGGAGTAAAACGCTTGCCATTCTTGAACCTTCATGCTCTGCCAGGCATCTTTGTGGAGGGCATAGAGTTGGTCGAGCCATTTCCTGGCAGGTCCATCGTCCCACGCAAAACGGTGATAGAGTTCTTGGACCCTGGCTTCGAGGCTTCCCCATTTCTTCAGAAACGCGTTCAGGTCTTTGCGGCTGAGCAACATCTTCGAGGAGAGGTCTTCGAAGGGTTCGAGCAAGGTCAGGGCTTTGGCGGGGAGCGCCGTCTTGGCATCGCTATAGGCCTTTTGCCACTCGGCGATTTTCAAGCTCTGCCATATCTCTCCCTGGATTCTCTGAATCTCCTCAAGAGCCCGTTTTTCTCTTTCACTCCTCGGACGTGTCTGGAGCCAGACTTCCTCCATCTCCTTGAGAAAGCGCGCCCACGACAGGAACAGATGGAACACCTCCTTCGTGCGCTTCCACAGATGGACCGGCAAGGAATCGATCGAAAACCCGGGCCTCCGCGATCGCCGGTCCTTCAAGCGGAAGAAGCCCGCAATCATGGGGTGTTGTTTCTCAATCAGGGCAGCGTTCTTGTACCACATATAGACATTGATGAGGTTCCAGTACACCCTGGGGTTGTGGCTCCAGCGCGACAAGATCCTCGTGAGGTTCTCCTTGCTGTAAAAGGATTCCCAGGCATCTTCATACGCCTGGGTCCATTCCTCGGCGGTCATCTTGGGGTGCTTGGTCGTTGCATGGAAGGAATCCCGCTTGTTGAAGTCGGGGTCCATCCATTCACCACGTTTCGTCATTTCCAGGTGGTCGTGGGATCCCGGCAACGGGGTCAGCATGAAGAAGGACGCCTGATCCGGCTGGATGACATCCATGAGATACTGGATGTCGAGGGCCACCCCCTCTTTCGTATCGAAGGGAAGGCCGATGATGTACCCGGTGTGAATGGCAACGCCGGCATCGTGCCATTCGCGTATGATATCCACGTACTGCTCGACCTTGTTTTGTGGCTTTCCCTCAGCCTTGAGGTTTTCAGGGTTCACGCTCTCCATACCGATGAACACCTGGCTGCAGCCCGCCTGAGCAGCCAGGCGGACGAAGTCCTTATGCTTACGCGCCAAGTCCACCTGCATCATATAGCTGATCGTGATCCCTTCATCGCGCAGCCGGATGATCGCTTCAAAGGTTTCGCGCCACAACTTCTTCCGGGCAAAATTGTCGTCCGTAAAGAAGTAGAAGTCGATGCCGTGTTCGAGATAGTTTTTCCGCACCAGCTCGGCGATGCATTCCGGGGAACGCTCTCGCATCGTTCGGCCCTGCACGTTGATGATAGTGCAGAATGAGCATGTAAAGGGACAGCCGCGCGAGGTATCAACGGTGCCGAAGGAGGGTCTGGCGAAGTGCCGCATCGTTTTGGGGCTCATGACGGGCAGGGGAGCATTCTCGATATCCACGAGACTCTTGAGATCTTGGGCAAATGAGTACAGAGGCTTCGGTCGCCCGTTGAGGACGTCGGCCAGTATCCCTCCCCAATACCCTTCCACCTCGCCGGAGACGACGACGATGGAGTGCTGAAAGAGTTCCTGCATGTCCGGTTCACGCTCACTGAGCATGTTGATGGTTCCACTCGTGTGGAACCCGCCAATGATGACGTCAATCCCATGCGAACGGAACTGCTTCCCCAAATCGAGGGCCCTCGGGAATTGGTTGGTCTGGACCCCTACCAGACATACCACAAGCTTCGTTGCGGGGTGGCAGCTCCATCGGACGATCTGCTTGACCGGGACCTTTTCTGCCGTCTCGTCGAAGGCATCCACCTGGATGTCAATGTCTCCGAGGACACGGCGCCTTTTGACATCTTCGGTCAGGCCGTGCAACACATTCAACGTGTTGCTGGGAAGCACGCCCTTCCAAAACCGGACCAGATACCCTTCATCGTCGTATTTCGAGGGTTTGATAAGAACAACCCGAAGGGTCGTATACTTTTTCGCCTCCGCGAGGAGAACGGGGTAGAGTGATTCAGGGCCAGAGGGCTCAAGCTGTTCGACGACAAGCGGTCCAATCCCGCCGTTGGTTACCTTCTCCATCACCGTTCTCCCGAAAGAGTCAGAGTTGGTTGAGACTGGGGACACTCAGCTTTCGCAAAGGGGGCCGATCCTGGAGCGCGCTTGGGGACGTGGGGAGAGTACGAGCCGGAGGATGCGCATGATCTGACAAGAGGTCCGGTTGTCCTTGCCCCGGGCCCCTTGTCGTGCTCGTGGTTCCAAAATATCGCCACCCGCATCGATCTGTTCCTGGGTGGGTCGTTGATGGTCGTTCGCACGGTCTCTGACGCTACATCAGATCGTGGAGGCTGTCAATGCCAAAATTCAGATAGCGTGCGCCTTCGACCCCGCGCGAATGCTTGACTTTTTGGGGAAAGATGTTATAAAGAAGGAGGCAGATTCGAAGAGCGTATGTGTCGGAAAAGTTACGGATCTCTCGCGGGAGCGAAGTCCGATCGTACGGTTTTGCCCGTTACTCGCGCGAACCCTTGTCCATCCTAACGGGTTCGGAATGCGCCGGGGCGCGATAATTGCTGTCCCGGTCTCCGGCTTTACCATCGCGACCAACGCCGAAGTGACCCCTCCGCAGGCTCTCCCACAACGTTTCCCAAAGGTGCCATCGCTCCCCGGCAGTCTCAGGGGACCAGGAGACAACCGGACCAATGCGGATCCGTAAGGCGGTCTTGCCTGCTGCAGGTTTGGGGACGCGGTTCCTTCCGGCAACAAAGGCACAGCCGAAAGAGATGCTCCCGATCGTGGATAAGCCCACCATCCAGTACGTGGTGGAGGAGGCGGTGGCATCCGGGATCGAGGACATTATTATTGTCACCGGCCGTGGTAAGAACGCCATCGAGGACCCCTTCGACCGGTCGCTGGAACTGGAGATTGCCCTTGAGCGGCAGGGCAAGGTCGAAGAGTTACAGGAGATTCAACGAATCTCGGAGTTGACCTCCTTTTGCTACATTAGGCAGAAGGAGCCACTCGGTCTGGGGCACGCGATACTGGTGGCGAAAGCCCTCGTGGGAAACGAACCCTTTGCCGTCCTGCTGGGAGATGACATCATCGATTCGGAGGTGCCTTGTCTGAAACAAATGATGTCGGTGTTTGACCGGCACCGATCACCGGTTATTGCCGTGCAGCAGGTTCCCAGGGAGGAGACCAGCAGCTACGGGATCATCGATCCCAAGTCAGTTGAGGACTCGGTCTATCAGATCCTGGATCTGGTGGAGAAGCCCTCCCCGGAGACCGCGCCCTCTGACCTGGCCATCATCGGGCGCTACATCCTGACGCCCGAGATTTTCGAGGCCCTTGAACACACCCTCCCGGACGAGCGGGGGGAGATCCAGCTTACCAACGGCCTGAAGTTGTTGCTGAGAAGACAAGCTCTCTACGGGTTGGCGTTTCATGGGCGCCGGTATGATGCCGGGAGCAAGCTCGGCTTTTTGAAGGCGACCGTGCAGTTTGCCTTGAACCGGTCGGACCTGGCGCCCGCGTTCCGTGCATATCTGAGAAGCCTCAATCTCGACGAAGCCTGAGCGACATGGGAATAGAACCGAAAGGAGAACCGAGAGCCGTGGCGGACGAGAAAGCGATCGAAGGCACAGAGCAGACGTCGGCGCCTGACGTGGGGCCCACCGAGGCCAAATCTGAGGAACAGGCGCGGAAGATTCCCGAAACGATCCCCCTCCTTCCGGTGCGAGACGTCGTGATCTACCCCTTCATGATCCTGCCCCTGTTCGTGGGACGGGAGAAATCGGTTCGAGCGGTGGACGAATCGCTCTCGCGCGACCGACTGATCCTGTTGGGGGCACAGCGGGATGCCGAGAAGGAGGATCCCGGCGTCGATGAGATCCATTCGGTTGGGACGGTGGCGATGATCATGCGGATGCTCAAGATGCCGGACGGGCGGGTGAAGGTGCTGGTTCAGGGTCTTTCCCGCGCCAGGGTCTTGGCGATCGAGCGACGAGATCCCTACTTCGAGGCCAGGATCGCCGAGGTCCATGAGGCGGAAGTGGTCGTGTCGGCCATCGAGGTGGAGGCCTTGATCCGTTCGGTCAAGGAGCAGGTGAGCAAGAGCGTCAACCTCGGGAAGCAGATCCCGCCGGATGTGGTGGTGATTGTCACCAATCTCGATCACCCCGGACGCCTGTCCGACCTCGTGGCCAGCCACCTGGATCTGAAGATGGAGCAGGCCCAGGAGGTGCTGGAGATCTTCGATCCAATTCAGCGCCTGAAGAAGATCAGCGAGTTCCTGAGCAAGGAGATCGAGGTGCTGGAGGTTCAGCAACGGATCCAGAGCCAGGCCCGGGAGGAGATGGACAAGACTCACCGGGAGTATTACCTCCGGGAGCAGATGAAGGCGATCCAGAAGGAGCTGGGTGAGACCGACGACCGAAGCCAGGAGCTTCAGGAGTTGGAGCAAAAGATCAAGAAGGCGAAGATGCCGGCAGCGGTAGAGGCCGAGGCGAAGGCCCAGCTCGGACGGCTCAGCCGGATGCATCCCGATGCCGCCGAGGCCTCCGTGATCCGGACCTATCTCGACTGGCTCATCGAGCTGCCCTGGAGCCGGCAGACGAAGGACAAGCTTTCCATCAAGCAGGCCTCCAAGATCCTCGAGGAGGATCACTACGATCTCGAAAAGGTGAAGGAGCGGATCCTGGAGTACCTGGCCGTCCGCAAGCTGAAGAAGAAGATGAAGGGCCCGATCCTCTGTTTCGTTGGCCCGCCGGGGGTGGGGAAGACCTCCCTCGGGCGGTCCATCGCCCGCGCCCTGGGGCGCAAATTCGTCCGAATCTCGTTGGGAGGCGTTCGTGACGAGGCCGAGATCCGTGGCCATCGGCGGACATACATCGGCGCGCTCCCCGGCCGGATCATCCAGTGGATCAAACAGGCCGGATCGAACAACCCCGTCTTCATGATCGACGAGGTGGACAAAGTGGGGACCGACTTTCGGGGCGATCCCTCCTCGGCCTTGCTGGAGGTGCTGGACCCGGAGCAGAACTTCAGCTTCAGCGACCACTACCTCGGGGTCCAGTTCGATCTCTCCAACGTCATGTTCATCTGCACCGCCAATCTTGCCGACCCGATCCTCCCGGCCCTCCGCGATCGCCTGGAGATCATCGATATCTCCGGCTACACCGAGGAGGAGAAGCTCCATATTGCCAAGCGTTATCTGGTGCCTCGGCAATTGCTGGAACATGGCATCGATGAGAAACGGCTGCTTATCACCGACGAAGCGATCCTGAAGATCATCAATGAATATACCCGGGAAGCCGGCCTCCGGAATTTGGAGCGGGAGATCGCCACTGTCTGCCGGAAGGTGGCGCGCGAAGTGGCGGAGGGGAAACGGGAGCAGACGCGGGTGACCGCGGCGCTTGTCCATCGGTACTTAGGGGCGCCCAAGTTCCTGCCCGACCCTGAACAGGAGGCCGACGAGGTCGGTGTCGCTACCGGTTTGGCCTGGACCCAGACGGGCGGGGACACCATCTATATCGAGTGCAGTATCCTGCGCGGGAAGGGGAACCTGTCCCTCACCGGTTATTTGGGCGAGGTGATGAAGGAATCGGCTCAGGCCGCCCTGAGCTACGCTCGCTCGCGATCAGCCGATTTCGGGATCAAGGACGACCTCTTCACCAAATGCGACATCCATATCCATGTGCCGGCTGGCGCCATCCCCAAGGACGGCCCGTCGGCCGGGATCACCATGGCCACGTCGCTGGTCTCCGCCCTGACGAAGATTCCGGTCAGGAGGGAAGTGGCGATGACCGGTGAGGTGACCCTCCGGGGCAAGGTCTTGCCAGTGGGGGGGATCAAGGAAAAGGTCCTGGCAGCTCGGCGGATGGGCATTCACACCGTGGTCGTGCCGGCCAGGAACGATAAGGATCTTAAAGAACTGCCCGCCAACGTCAAACGGGGGTTAGAATTCGTGTTAGTGGACCACATGGACCAGGTGCTGGAGGTTGCCCTGGCCAAGGGGACGCGCGCCAAGCGTCGGCTTCAAGTGGCCTTGAGCGCCAAGCGTCCGGCGGCCTCTTCGAAGCACATGAACTTCGCAGCGACCGCACCGGAGGTCCGGTATCATGTCTGACGACCGCACGGTTCGGCTCATCCCCCTGGGAGGTCTGGGGGAGATCGGGTTGAACATGATGGTCGTCGAGGCGGCGGACGACCTGTTGGTGATCGATGCCGGGCTGATGTTCCCGGACGAGGAGATGCCGGGGGTTGACCTGGTGGTCCCCGACATGAGCTACGTGTTCGCGCATCGAGAGAAGGTGCGGGCAGTCCTCCTTACCCACGGCCACGAAGATCACATCGGCGCGCTCCCCTACCTGCTCAACGGGCTAAAGGTTCCCGTCTATGGGACGCCCCTCTCACTGGGGCTCGCGGCAGAGAAACTGAAGGAGGCGGACCTCCTATCTGTTGCCGACCTCAGGCCTGTTCACCCCCGGGATCGCCTTCAGCTCGGAGCCTTCGATGTGCAGTTCCTTCGCGTCAGCCACAGCATCCCCGATGGTGTCGCCCTGGGCATCGGGACTCCTGCAGGCTTGATCGTACATACCGGCGACTTCAAATTCGATCAGAGCCCGGTGGATGCTCAGTTGACCGATTATCGGAGGCTCTCCGAGCTCGGGGATGGTGGCGTCTTGGCCCTGCTCTCGGACAGCACGAACGCAGGGCGGGACGGGTTCACGCCTTCGGAGCGGGAGGTCGGGAAGGCGTTCGAAGAGATCTTTCGGTCGGCGGAGGGACGCGTGATCGTGGCCTGCTTCGCCTCGAACATCCATCGGGTCTAACAGGTCCTGGATGTGGCGGCAGCGCTTGGCAAACAGGTGGCGGTCAACGGCAAGAGCATGGTGGCCAACACGCGGATCGCAGCCGAGTTAGGGTACCTGCGCATTCCCAAAGCCACGCTCATCAGTCTGGAGGAACTGCAGCGCCTCCCGGCTGCTCGGGAGGTCATCGTCACGACCGGGAGCCAGGGGGAGCCGCTTTCCGCCATCGCAAGGATGGCGGCGGCTGAACATAAACAGATCGAGGTGGGATCCGGCGACACGGTCATCTTCTCGGCAAGGGTCATCCCAGGGAACGATATATTGATCTCCCGTTCGATCATTGGGCTCCTCCGGCTGGGAGCCAGGGTCATTACTGAAGTATAGGTTGCGTGGGTACAAGTCTCGGGGCATG
>JBGQIR010000048.1:0-9976 GCA_041498535.1 Methylomirabilis sp. (SeqCode) | reverse complement strand
TAGCCGCAACAAGTTGGAACGGCACTAGTCGATCTCGGCCTCGGGCTCTCCCCGCAGGCCATGCCCCTCCGACATCCATCGCTGGTAGAGGGCTTCGATCTGCCGCTTCCCGGTAGTGACGACCCGTTCGCCTGAAGTCACCCCACCCTTCACCTCCGCATACCGGTCATTTCGGAGCCCGAGGAGAACAGGGCGGCGCTCGTATCCGTTCCCTGTTGCGACGAAAACAACCTCCTCTCCGCCCTCGGCGATGATGGCAGCCAAGGGAGCTGCCAGGACCTTCGGCCTCGCCTTCATCACCACGATCACCTGGGCGAACATATTCGGCTGCAGTGGAGCGCCGGGAGGATTTTCGATTTCTGCCACGAACCGGATGGTCCGCTTTTCTGTATCGACCGCCGACCCGATGTTCGTGATGCGTCCCTCGAAGCTTCGGGTGGGAAAAGCGGCGACTGTGAGCCGAACCGGGAGACCGCGGCGTAGCACCGCTGCCTGTGATTCAAAGGCCTCGCCCTCTGCAAGGACACGGCTCAAGTCGGCGACTCGGAAGACTGCCTTTCCTGGTCCCACCGTTTCCCCAAGGCTGGCGTTCCGCTCGACGATCACCCCACTGATCGGGGCACGGAGAGTCAGCAAGGGGGACGCCCGGGAAGAGCTCTTGATCTGCTCGATCTCATTATCCGCAAGGCCGATTTGTCGTAGGCGCCCTTCCAGCCCTTCCACTTCGCGGGCGGCTTGTCTCTGCTCCATCTCTTTCCTGAGAAGATCCCTGAAGGCAATCGCCTTTCTGGCGGCGAGTTCACGGGAAAGATCCCGATCGCTGTTCGCCAAGCCGAGCCGATTCCAGGCCTGGATGAGATCCGTCTGGAGGTTCTCCAGTTCGAGGCTCCGTATTTCGACCAGCTTCTCGCCAGCTTCAACACGGTCACCTGGAAGCCCCCAGGCACTGACGATCTTTCCCTCGATCCGTGGACTGATTGCCACCGTTCGATCGGGATGGCTCACGATCATCCCGTTACACGTCATGACCTCTTCGATGGGGCGAAACTCGACAGGATCCTCCTGAAGCCCGATCTTCTCTCGAATCGAGAGAGGCAGTGTGATAGCTCGATCTTTATCGATTGGAACCATGGGTGAGGCAGGACCTCGACCCATACTCTGGCCCCGGTCCCGCTTCGAGGCGGGCACGGCCTGCGGGCCCCAGAGCTTCAGCCTGGCCACTCCGGCCCCAGCCAAAAACAGGCCAAGGGCCATAACAGCAAAGAGAGCATTTCGCCATCTCTTCATGCAACCACCTTCTTCATGCGCCGGGAGCGTCATCCCGGCACGAGGCGTTCAGAATATGTATACGAGGTTCGGATCTAATCGATCACAAGACGAGCGGGGGCTTAACGGAATGAGAAAAGGCCACGTGCGGGTCATCGGATCGTGGAAGACTGAAAGGCTTCCGCGTGACCGAGAGGGTGCAAATCGGCAGCGAAAGGTGAGCCACCGCGTGGAATCCATCGGCAGCCTTAGGAATCTCTGAAACGATAACCACCGGGTGGAGGACCGAATGAATAGCATCTTCGCCGGCCTGTACCCTGACCTGGACGACGCTTTCATCAAAGATGTCGGAGGTATCGGCGTCAAATGCATCAAGGGGGAGGTACACGAGCAAAAAGACCAGGAAGGCGAGGCGCCTGCGCCTGTTTCCCCTCCCAGTGTCTTCCTCTTCCATAACCGATCCCCGCTCTGCCCTCGAGGCACATGCGGCCATTTGCGACTCCTGTGGCGCAACGATACCAGCTTTCGATACATCTCGTCAACCCTTCTTTGGCCAAGGAAAGAGGTTGACACCGCCTAGAAGACTGTGCTATCTATCCCAAAATTAAGGGGTAACTGATATGCGGCTCTTCTGTCTCAGACATCTTTTCCTGATCTTTACTGTTTGCTTGATCGCCACCTCCTCGTATGTCCTCTTTGACCTGCTGGACATCGACGGATCGAACTTCAAGGAGCACGTTCAGGTCCTCGGCTTCGAGGCGGTAATGCCCGCCTGTAGCGGAGAGACCAAGCCTCCCGCCACAGAAAAACTGACTCCGTGGCCAGCGCTTTCTCGCGCCTTCTTGCTCACCTCCGTACGCCTCACTTCCCCCGCTCCCAACCGTGCTCTTTCCCCGATTTCCCACTACCTCACAGCCCACATCCGCAGAACTATCCAGCGGGATTCCTCGTCACCTGCACGTGGGACCGACCCCGCGAAACGATCAGCCTAGCCTCGGTTTCACACCGCAGTCCAGTTCTTAACCAGCACGACCGGTAAACGGAAAGGAGGTCGAGATGTTGCTATTCCGCCCCCTTGTGTGGGCGGCGGCACTCGCGTGTTTCGCGTTGCCGCTCCCCCCAGCCACCGCCGAGATCCGGAGCCTGAGATCGGAGGAGGCTGTGGAGCTGGCTCTCCAGCGCAACCCGATGCTTCGAGCTCAGGCCATCAGCATCACCTCAGCCGAGGCCAACGAGGTGACCGCCGCCCTCTGGCCAAACCCGAACTTTGTGAGTGCTTCTCAGGACTTCACGGCTGGATTGTCCCAGCTCTTCGAACGCGGCGGCAAGCGCCAGCGCCGGCTCGATACCGCAAGACTCTCAACCAACATCGCGACAAGCGACTACTCCGATGCCAGGCGAACCCTCGTATTCTCGGTGAGAAAGACGTTCGCGGACGCACTGCTGGCCAAGTCGAACCTGAACCTAGCACAGGAGAACCTGAAGAACTTCCAGGAGGTGGAAGAGCTCAATAAGATCCGGTTTGAGAAGGGCGACATTTCGGGGGCCGATTTTCTGAAAATCGAGCTACAGAAACTCCAGTTTCAGAGCGACGTGCAGGACGCAACTCTGGCGTTGAAAACGGCCCAGACAACCTTAAAGACACTACTGGCCAACCCCCCGGATCTTGCAGAGGATTTCGATATCGAGGGCGAGCTCAAGTTCATCGAGTTCGATACGTCGCTTGGCGAGCTGAAGGCAATTGCCCTGCGTAACCGCCCGGACCTCCGTTCGGCCGAAACTCGGAAGAAGAAAACAGAGGCTGACATCCGGCTAGCCGTCGCCAACGGTTACACCGATATCACAGTGGCCCTCGGCTACCATCACACCGAGCCAGGGTTGCCTGAATGGATCAACCCGCTCTTCCCAGTAGGCTCCGCAGAAAACAGCGTCGGTTTCGGCTTCAGCTTCCCGCTCCGCATCTTCGACCGGAACCAGGGAGAGATCGCCAGGACCAAAGCGGAGGCGATGCGAGCCGCCTCGATAGCAGAGGCCGCGCGGAATCAGATCAGCAGCGACGTTGAGGTGAGTTATGCCGCCTTCCGAACCAGCCGGGAGCGGGTTCGGCTCTACGAGCAGCTCTATCTCGATCGGGCAAAGGAGTCCCGTGAGATCGCGGAGTTTGCCTATAGGAGCGGCGCGACGTCCATTCTTGACCTGCTGGATGCAGAGCGAACACACCGAGGTGTGCAACTAGCCTACCGCCAGGCGCTAGCCGCCTATCTGATAATCCTTCATCAACTTAGCGCGGCTGTGGGAACGGACGTGGCCAAATGAACTCCTCCCTCACCCGCCTCAGCCTTTTGGGAGCAACCTACCGGAGAACTTCCATGCGCTCTCGTTTCGTCGTCCTTCTCCTCACCACAGCGATCTGCGCCGCGTGCGGCGACGGCTCGTCCAAATCACCAGCGACGTCCGGGAAGCCGGCGCCTGAACCGCAGTCGCCAGGCGGCGCGGTAGACACCGTGACAATCACCACACCTGACTACCGAACCCGCA
Source organism: Methylomirabilis sp. (SeqCode) (assembly GCA_041498535.1). Classification (GTDB taxonomy): domain Bacteria; phylum Methylomirabilota; class Methylomirabilia; order Methylomirabilales; family Methylomirabilaceae; genus Methylomirabilis. Next base: position 6,172 of record JBGQIR010000048.1, on the reverse strand, counting down.
TGCAGGTGCTTGAGACGACGGGAAAGGTACAGTTCAACGAGGAACAACTTGTCCGCGTGAACGCCCCGGTCACCGGCCGGGTTTTGGAGGTCCTCGCGCGTCCCGGCGACATCGTCGAGGCCGGCCACAGACTCCTGTTGCTCGACAGCCCCGACCTGGGCTCAGCGAAGTCGGATTATGCCAAGGCGGCCGCTGACCTAGAGCGTTCCGAAAACGCCATTATGCTCGTCCGCGAGCTCTTCAAGGTAAAGGCCATCGCGCAGAAAGAGCTCCGCGAGGCTGAAAACGACTACCGAAAGGCCATGGCCGAAAGGGAACGGGCGGCATCGCGCCTGCGCATTCTCGGCGTACCGGACACGCAATTCAAGGAGATCGCGTCGCGTGCTGATCCCTCCACGACCGTCGCCGTCACTGCACCACGCAGCGGCGTCATCGTCGAGCGAAACGTCAGTCCGGGACAGGTCGTCGCATACGGCCAGTCCGACACACCGCCCACTCTCTTCCTGATCGCCGATCTGAGCACTATGTGGGTGGTGGCCGACGTGTATGAGCCCGATGTGCCGAAGGTGCGCCTCGGCCAGATGGTCGCGATCACTTTGCCGTGCTGCCCGGGCGAGCGTTACGAGGGGCGGCTGAGCTATATCAGCGACTCAGTCGATCCCCAGACGCGGACGGTCAAAGTCCGTGCTGCAGTTCCAAACCGAGGACGCGCCCTGAAGGGCGAGATGTTCGTCAAGGTTGCGATCACGACCGGCTCCCGAACCGTCCTGGCGATTCCCCAGAGCGCTGTCCACCGCGAGAACGGTCAGACATTTGTGTTCGTCGAGAGGTCGAAGAATGACTACGAGCGGCGTCTGGTAAAGCTCGGCGCCGAGCTCAACGGGTCGGTCGAGGTTCTCGACGGGGTCACGCCGAGGGACCACGTGGCGAGTACCGGCAGCATCCTGATAAAGAGGGGTGTCAAGTGATCGCGCGCCTCATCGCGTTTGCACTGCACCAGCGCTTCATCACCCTTGCGCTCGCCCTGTTGCTGACAGCAGGCGGTATTGTTTCCTATTACCGGCTACCGATCGAGGCCTATCCTGACGTCGGTGACGTGAAGGTCGACGTCATCACCCTATGGCCTGGGCACGCGACCGAAGAAGTTGAGCGCCTCATCACTATCCCGCTCGAGAAAGAGTTGAACGGAATCGCCAACCTCACGTTCCTGAAATCCGAATCCCAATTCGGGCTCTCGAACATCCGCATCCTGTTTGCCGACGGTACGGATAGCTACTGGGCGCGCCAGCAGGCGCAGGAACGGATCACGCAGGCGCAGCTTCCGTCGGACGCTAAGCCGACGCTTGGTCCTCTCTCGAGCGTAATCGGCGAGATCTACCGTTACACGCTCCACTCGAAGAGCATGCCGCCGTTCGAGCTGAAAGCTCTCCAGGATTGGGTGATCGAGCGCGAGTTTCGCAAGGTGCCCGGCGTCGCAGACGTTATCTCCTGGGGGGGCGGCAACAAGCAATACCAGGTCACGATCGATCCCGCGCGACTCCGCGCCTACAATCTGACGCTCAAGCAGGTGTTCGACGCCATTTCCAGCAACAATGCCAACGCCGGTGGCAGCTATATTCCTCAGGGGCAGTATGGACTGACGATACGCGGTATCGGTCTGATCAGGTCAATGCGTGACATCGAACATATCGTGGTCTCGGCCCAGAAGGGCACGCCCGTCAGGATTCGCGACATCGGACAGGTCGGCCTTGGCACAGCCATTCGTCTCGGTGAGCTCGGGCGAGATCACGATGACGATATCGTAGGGGGCATCGTCCTCATGCGAAAGGGGGAGAACCCGGGCCAGGTGATCGAGGGGGTCCAGAGGAAAGTCAGCGGGATGCAGCAATTCCTTCCCGCAGGGGTCGAGTTGCGCCCGTATTACTCCCGGGACGTGCTGGTGAAAAGAACGGTGAAAACGGTCATGTGGAATCTGATCGAGGGGGCCGCCCTTGTGGTTCTGCTGCTGTGGCTGTTTCTCTACAACATGCGGGCGGCCTTTATCGTCGCGCTCACGATCCCGCTATCCCTCTTGTTCGCGTTCATCTTCATGGACCTGCGTGGCATCCCGGCGAACCTGCTCTCGCTCGGCGCGATCGACTTCGGCATCATCGTCGATGGCGCTGTCATTATGACGGAGAATATCGTCCGCCATCTGAGCGAGCGCAGGCCGACGGAGCGGAAGGTCGTCCCAGAGGTGCAGCACGCCGCGGCCGAGGTCGCACGGCCGTTAACCTTTGCGGTGCTGATCATCATGACAGTCTACCTGCCAATCCTAACCTTTCAGCGGATCGAGGGTAGGCTCTTCCGGCCGATGGCAGTAACGATCTCGCTCGCCGTGATCGGCTCCCTCATACTGACGCTGACAGTGATCCCAACGCTCTCGAGCCTCTTGTTCCGTCGTCTGCCGTCTGATCGAGAGAGCCCGCTCCTGAGCTGGCTCCGACGACCGTACCTCCCTGCGCTCCGCTGGTGCGTGCAGCGGCCGCTTGTCCCGATACTCAGCGCGGCCTGTCTTCTTGGACTCGCGCTTTTCATATTCACGACGCTCGGCAAGGAGTTTCTCCCCGAGCTCGACGAGGGGGATATCTGGCTGCGCGTCAAATTCCCGATCGGGATCTCGATCGAAGGTGTCCGCCCCTACTCGCGCGACATCCGCGAGCGGCTGCTGAAGTTCCCTGAGGTGCGGGTCGTCGTGTCTCAGATGGGGGCACCCGATGATGGTACTGACCCTGAAGCGCCGGACAACGTCGAATTCTACATCGGGCTCAAGCCCCGAGAGGAGCGACGAATCAAGGACAAGGATCAACTGATCCTGGCAATGACCGAAGCTTTGTCGAGCATTCCTGGCACGACAATGAACTTCTCGCAGCCGATCAAGGACAACGTGGACGAGGCGCTCGCCGGCGTTAAAGGAGAGCTAGCGATCAAACTATATGGGCCTGATAGTGTTGTCATGGACGCCAAGGCCAGAGAAATTGTGAGCGTGCTGAAGGACGTGCGGGGGGTCGCTGACCTTGACTACGACCATGTGGTAGGCTTTCCCCAGCTCCAGATCGTTGTCGACCGGGCCGCCGCGGCACGCTACGGCATCAACGTGCAAGACGTCCAGGACGTGATCGAAGCGGCAACTAGGGGTCGAGTCGTGACGGAGATATTCGAGGGGGAGCGACGCTTTGACCTCTCCGTGCGATTGCTGCAAGAGGGAGACCCGCTCGCGAACTTGAAACACCTCGTGGTCAGCGCGCCGAACGGCGAGCGCATTCCGATCACCCAGCTTGCGGAATTCGTCAGAACCGATGGGCTCGCGGAGATTGTGAGAGAGGGAAACGTCCGGCGGCTCGCCATCAAGTGGAGTGCCCGCGAGCGTGACATGGGAGGCCTTGTAGCCGAGGCGATGCGAAAGGTCGAGGCAGCCGTGAAGCTGCCCGAAGGCTACTGGATGGTCTGGAGCGGGCGCTTCGAGGATCAGCAGCGGGCGCTTGCACGGCTTTATATCATCGTGCCGCTCGTGATTTTTATCATTTTCATCCTGCTCTTCGGCGCGTTCCAATCGGTTGGGCACGCCCTACTCATCATGCTAAACCTGCCGTTTGCGCTCATAGGAGGCACGCTCGCCTTGTACCTCTGGAGTACCACCTTCAACATCTCGGCGGCAGTCGGCTACATTGCTGTCTTTGGGGTGAGCGTGCTAAACGGCGTGGTGTTGGTCTCGTCGATCCGCCAGGCATATGACGAGGGTCTGCCCCTCCGGGAGGCGGTCGTGCGGGGGTGCGAAATCCGCTTCCGCCCGATCATCGTGTCCGGAATCGTTGCCGTCATTGGGTTCCTACCGGCAGCCCTGTCCCACAGGATCGATGCGGAAATACAACGCCCCCTCGCGCGCGTTGTCATCGGAGGGCTGATCTCTTCAACGGCACTTACACTTCTGGTGCTGCCCGCGATTTATGCCCTTCTCACGCGTTGGCAGGAGAGCCGCGACCAGCCAACCCCTGAGGCGCGCTAAATAGGGGGCAGTCAGAGTCAGTATGTGGAGGGGAACCCGAGGAACATCCGATGCCGGCTGGCAGGAGGATTGCCTCGCAGGGTATTGCCGTCCGTTCAACGATTCACTACGACTCACCCACCTCCAGGAGGAGGAAGCCTGCGCCACGGCCACAGCCTGGCGTAAGTAGCAAGCCGGTCGGTGGGCCGGATCATCGGCAAAGCAGCGAGGGCGGCCGGCGTGTACAGCCACGCAATCAGGCCGCCGTATATAAGCGGGACCTCCCAGTGAACGAGTCCGTGTCGCCAGAATCGGATCAGCTCGCAGGAGGCAAAGATGTAGAAGGCGAATCGAGCGCGCGGCCACATTCGCCAGAGCATCCAGCCAACGACCGGGGCAGCGATGCCGTAGATCGCGTAGGCTCTGAGCCTCACCTCGCCGAAGTTCAGAAACGACACGCCGAAGTGCGCGGAAGTGAGTTGGAGGAGCGGTGCCAGGAGCAGAAGGGCCGCCGGGATTGTGACCGCCAAGGGTCGTTTCATCGGTTCTCCTCCGCCCAGCGGATTCTTCGCGCGCTCCCTGCGCCACCGTTCGGCCGCCATCCTGGGCTGCCGTGGCTCATTGGAATTACCCATTCTCCTGCCGAGTGCCCCGGCGCCACAGAAACCAGCCGCAAAAGCCCAGCCCAGCGGCGAGCGCGAGAAGTGCCGAGGCCCAGTTTGCCAAAGCGATCAGGTGAACCGCCCGATCAAAAAAAGGCGCCGAAAGGTATGCAATGGAGACTATCGCCGAGCAGTACACTACCGCGCCGGCCAAGTTGTAGGGAAGGAAGCGAATGAAGGGCATGCCAAACGCACCTGCCAGAGGCCCCGCCATGAACCGGAGACCAGCGATGAAGCGAGCCAGAAAGACCGTCCAGGGCCCGTAGCGGTCGAAGTATTCTTCGGCCTTGAGAAGGTGCTGAGGAGTAACTCCCAAGGCTGGCCCGTACTGGACCAGAAACCGTCTCCCACCCCAACATCCGAGCCAATACCCCAGGCTATCTCCACCGGTCGCACTCAGAATCGCCGTCGGGATCAGCCCCCAGAGATTCAGCAGCCCCTTCGCCGCAAAATAGCCCCCGACCAGTAAGATCGTCTCCTCAGGGACCGGCGCCCCAATATTGCCGAGCACGACCGTCACTGCGACGAGCAGGTATCCCCAGCGCGCCACATACGGCGTCATCCAAGCCAGCAGTTCGTGCGGGGACAGTCCGAACACGTCTTGCTCCGTACCAGCTCTGGATCAAAAAGCGTCGCGGACCTTGCCGCAACGGAATCCATCGGGCGCCCGCAGTAGTGTCACGCCCACCCGATCCGCAAGATGAAAGGCACGTGGGTTGCCTTGCGCCACGAGCATGCTAGCAGGAGAAATGCGGATTAGACAAGCAAACTTGAACCAACGAAAACGCCTCTCTCCTTTTTCGAGAGAGGCGTTTCATGAGCACGAATGCCGAGGGCGTCGCTATCGTATCTTTCGTTTCTCTGTGAACAAGCCTCCGCTCTTCGGCGGCACCCCGTCCGCCTGTCTCACCACACAATCAGACTGGGGTCGCCTTTATAGATGGATCGAATCCAGGCGATGATCTTCCAGATCTGCTCATCCTTCAACAACAACCCAAAGACCGCAGGCATGGTCTGCTTTGGATACGTCCCCTTGATCAACTGAAAGAGGGTCTCGTCGTCGCCACCGAACTTCCACTGATCGTCCATGGCCGACGGGCACATCCCGCCTCCACCCATGCCGTGACAGCCCGGGCAGCCAGTCGCCATCCAGATCATCCTCCCCTCCGGGAGCACCTCGGGGATTCCCATGCAGGGGTTAAGCTTCTTCGGATTCCCCGGGTTCGAAGCTACTGCCGGAGTGTTGTTACAGGCCACCCCAGGCGGCAGCGCCAGCGCGGGTGGGGGCACCGGAGCGGCCGGGGCCTCGGGGGTTGTGGGTGGTTGAGTCGGTTCTTGTGCCTTCTGCGGCTCTTGCGGTACCTGAGGCGTTGGAGCGGCCGGGGCCTCGGGGGTTGTGGGTGGTTGAGTCGGTTCTTGTGCCTTCTGCGGCTCTTGCGGTACCTGAGGCGTTGGAGCGGCCGGGGCCTCGGGAGTTGTGGGTGGT
>JBGQIR010000047.1:0-10118 GCA_041498535.1 Methylomirabilis sp. (SeqCode) | reverse complement strand
GGGGACTTTCGAAGCAATACCCCATGTGCCTTCGGCACGCCCATGGGCATGAAAGTCTGTGGCGATGCTTTCGACCTAATGTCTTGTCATTGCGAGCGACCAACGGGAGCGTGGCAATCTCGCCGTACTTTCACTGAGAGATTGCTTCGTCACTCCGCTCCTCGCAATGACACGGGGAGGGGGAACTTTCGGAGCAATTCACGTGCTGTGTGCGTCTTAGCGATAGGTCTCCTCCCTCTTCAGGCCGCAGTAGTAGAGGACAACCTCGCGGGCGGAAACGTCATACCGAAAACGGAAGCGGCGCAAGGCCAGCCGATACTGACCGCTCTCTCCCGGTCCGACACCTTTGAGCTTCTTGATGTTGTGCTGGCGGCTGAGATTGAGGGGATCACTTTCCAGGATTCGAAGGGCCACAGCGTAGAGGTCCGAAAGCTCAGGGTGCTGGTCGCTCAGGCGCCGGAGCAGGCGATCGAACTGTGAAACGGTTCGGACGGGGAAGAGCGGCCTCATGCGCCCTTGCGCCGCGTGGCCCTACCTCGCTTTCGCTGCTGGAGTTCCCGCAGGAGTTCCTCGGCTGGCCTGCTCTTGCCGGCAAGATATTCCTGGTGGCCCTTCCTAATGATGGCCCGGACCTTTGGGTCTTGGAGCTCCAAGTAATCCTCGAACTCGTCAATGTCCATGACGGCCGCAACTGGGATGCCGTCCTTCTCGAGGATGAAATACTCTTTGTTGAGATGAACCCGCTTGACAAGCGCACCAAGGTTGATCCGGGCTTGGGTGATAGGGAGGCGTTGCACCTTAGGCGATGATTGTATTGCTGCGGCCTTGAGACCCATTGGCTTCTCCTTTCGACACTGATTAATCTTGATTAACCTTAGTATGGCAGCCCACCTCTTACGTGTCAAGCAGGCGGCTGGCTAATAAATAGCCAAGTTGCTGCGTGAATTTGTTGCTAGAGTTGACGAGGAATGCTGAGTACGGACGGATGAAGCGTTTAGAGAAGGCGCCTTTATCTAGCCGTCCGCCGCAGTGCGCGGACCGCGAAACGCAAGCTAGGTACGCGAGGCGGAAAAACATCCCGAGTGATCTTGCTGTCCCGAGGAAGAAATGGAGGATTACAGTGCTCATGGTGCGCCGAGCCTCGGCGCAGCCTAACGATGCGCATGAACGTCGGCGCAGAACGCGCCGTAGTGTTCGATGCGCTGGTTCGGCAGCTCCGACCTCGAGGTCTGTATGCCCGCAAGGATCATTCTAGGCCGTCCAGCGTGAGTCCGGTGCCAGAGAACAGGGATCTTAGCAGACGCGGGCTCTTCTTGACTCTGGTTAGTTCCGCCATGACGGTGTTGCGGAGTTCGATTAGGTCGTGGGGACAGTAGTTGCCCAATCGGGCGCACTTCACGTAAGACCAGACGAAGTCCACGGGGTTGAGTTCTGGCGCATAGGGCGGGAGTTCCTCGACTTCTATGCCTGGATGCCTTGAAAGGTACTTTTTCACAGTCTCTGCACTATGAATGCGGATCTGATCCCAAACTAGGGTGATTGGGCCACGAAGTCTGTGACCAAGGTCGTTCAGGAACGCTGCTACCGAGCGCCCCTGGAAATTCCAGTTGTCTGGTAGCAGGTGGAAGTGGAACCCAAAACGGACAGGTGATCGCCTGATCGTCATGGCTCCGATGGCTGAGATTCGTTCGTGCGGGGCTGTTACTCGGATCACGGGAGTCTGGCCGCGGGGTGCCCACGTTCGTCGCACCAATGGGTCAAGCATGAAGCCAGTCTCATCAACGAACACGCTGTATGATTCTTTCTCTTCTGCCTTTTGCATGACACTGCAGGCACCAGTGGTTCTACATTCCCTTCCAACGGACAAATCAGTTTCCCGCTTCTTTGTAATGCTGAATTATTGATGAGTATGCTGGTTAGCACGTCCCGGTCCTCAGATGTCTGACGATTGCGGCAATTGTTCCCGGTTTCCAAGGACTTGTCAAGGTTCTCCGGACCCTGCCGATGCCGACAACTGTTGATCAGCATCATTCCATTATGGATGCGGCGAATTGATCGCCAAGGTTGGCGCCTACGTCGCTTTGAATTTAGCAGAGAGTGGGGAGGTCGCGGAGGGCGCGCTCGACTAGGGCTTGCCGCCGTTCCCGCTTCGAACGAACCGACTCGTCGAGGGGAGGCAGCAGGCCGAAATTGACATTCATCGGCTGGAAGGTGCGGGGGTCCGCATGGCAGATGTGACGGATGAGTGACCCGAGGGCAGTCGTCGGGGGGAGCACGACCGGGGCATCACCTCCGAGAAGGCGGACAGCATTGATGCCGGCCACGAGGCCGGTCCCGGCCGATTCCAGGTATCCCTCCACACCGGTAAGTTGCCCGGCAATGAAGATTCTCGGGTCCCCGCGGAACTGCATCGTCTCGTCGAGCAGGGCCGGCGCCGTGATGAAGGTGTTGCGATGGATCGAGCCGTATCGGAGGAATTCCGCGTCGCGGAGGCCGGGAATCGTTCGGAGGACCCGGCGCTGCTCGCCCCACCGCATGCGGGTCTGGAACCCCACCATGTTGTACATCGTCCCTTCACGGTTCTCCATCCTCAACTGCACGACGGCGTAGGGCTGCCGGCTGGTCCTGGGATCAACCAGACCGACAGGCTTCATCGGCCCGAAGCGGAGCGTATCCTCGCCGCGTGCGGCCAGCACCTCGATGGGGAGACACCCCTCGAAATACCTCTCCTCTTCGAAGGGATGGACCGGAGTCAGCTCCGCCGCTCGGACCGCCTCCCAGAAGAGACGATACTCCTCCCTCGTCATCGGGCAGTTCAAGTAATCGTCGCCTCCCTTGCCGTAGCGAGAGGCTGCAAACACGATTTCTCGATCGATGGAGTCGGCGGCAACGATCGGCGAGATGGCGTCGTAAAAGTAGAGAAGATCAGAGGGAGTGGCTGAGGCCTCCTGCGCCCCCAGATAGTCCAGGAACCGATCTCGCAACGCCCCGGCCAACCGATCGGAGGTCAGCGGGCCGGTGGCGATAATCACCGGTCGCTCCTCCGGGATCGCTTTGACCTCCTCCCTCACGATGTTGATGCGCGGGTGACGGGTCAGGCGCTCCGTAATCTCAGCAGCGAATGCTTCTCTGTCTACGGCAAGCGCCGAGCCGGCCGGGACGGCATGGGCTCGGGCGGCGGCCATGATCACCGACCCGTAGGCGGCGAGCTCTCGCTTTAACAGGCCGTGACAATCCTCCGGCGAATCGGACTTGAGCGAATTGCTGCATACGAGCTCGGCCAGCCGGTCGGTCTTGTGGGCAGGCGTCGGGGTCACCGGCCGCATTTCGCACAGCCGCACATGCGCGCCCCTCTCTGCCGCCTGCCAGGCCGCCTCGCTTCCAGCCAGTCCCCCACCGACTACGACGATCTCGGTCATGCCTTCGCTTCCGCCGCCTTATCGGCCTCCCGGACGTAGCCACACCCGTCGGTTACGCACCGGACCGAGACCTCACCCCCCTTCAGACGCTTTTCCACCAAGAAGGCGGCCCCGCACTTCGGGCAAGGCTCGCCGATCGGACGATCCCAGATGGCGAAACTGCACTTTGGATAGGCGGTGCACCCATAGAACACCCGGCCCCGTTTGGTCCGTCGCTCCGACAGTGGACTCCCGCACTGAGGGCAGTTGACCCCGATCGGGATCGGCTTCAGGCTCTTACAGGCTGGATAGGTGGAGCAAGAGAGAAAGCGACCGTATCGACCCTCGCGGATGACCATCGGGTTGCCGCATTTCTCGCACACCTCGTTGGTCGGCTGCGGCGCAACCCGCGCAGCGGCCGTCTCCGCCTTCGAGGGCTTCCGGATCGTCTTGCACTCCGGGTACCCTGAACAGGCCAGGAACGGTCCGAATCGGCCACGCTTCATCACCATGGCCCGTCCGCAGTTCTCGCAAGGCTCTGTCTCGGCCTCTCCAGCCCCGTTGGTCTCGCTCGGGACGCCGTTCTCCTCCTTCAGCTCCGGCGGCAACTCGCGTGTGCCCTTGCACTCGGGGTAATTCGAACAGGCCAGGAAGCGACCAAAGCGGCCCCAGCGGATCACCATCTTATTGCCGCAGCGCTCGCAGATCTCGTCGGTCTTCTCCTGCATCGCCTTGATGTTCCGCATCCCGACCTGTGCTTCCTTTACCCATCTCGAGAAGGCGCCATAGAACCGGTGCATCTCCTCCAGCCAGTTCTTCTGCCCCTCTTCGATCTCATCCAGGGTGGTCTCCATGCGCGCGGTGAACTCGTAGTCCATCACGCGCGGGAAGCTTTCCACCAGCAGATCAATCACGATCCCGCCCAGCTCCGTCGGCCGAAACTTGCCCTGTTCCTTCACCACATAGTCGCGGTTCTGGATGACACTCAGGATAGCGGCGTAGGTGCTGGGACGGCCGATCCCAAGCTCTTCCAAATCTTTGACGAGGGTCGCCTCGGTGTAGCGAGGGGGCGGCTGAGTGAAGTGCTGCGCCGGGGTCACCCCCAGGAGCCGCAACGGCTCCCCCACCTCGAGAGGGGGCAACGTTAATTCGGCGTCTTCCTCAACAGTGGCCTCCTCGGTTGTTTCGTCCCGAGTCTCCTCCGGCTTTGTCTTCGGCGCCTCGTCCTTTCCCTCTGTATAAACCTTCATGAAGCCAGCGAACCGCTGGATCCGGCCGCTGGCCCGGAGCGTGAAGTGACCGCCCTGGACCTCGACGGAGGTGACATCGTAGATGGCTGGTGGCATTTGGGAGGCGACGAAGCGGTTCCAGATCAGCGTGTACAGAGCGAGTTGATCCTTTGTCAAGTACCCTTGGAGGGATGCCGGATCTCGATACACCGAGGTCGGGCGAATGGCTTCGTGGGCTTCTTGAGCCGCCCGCCCACTGCGGTAGGTGGGCGGCCGCTCCGGAACAAACGCCTGCCCGAACCGTTCGGCGATGTAGCCGGCCGCTTCGGCCTGCGCGTCCGGCGAGACGCGCACCGAGTCAGTCCGCATATACGTGATGAGGCCAACGGCTCCCTCCTCGCCGATCTCGATCCCTTCGTAGAGCTGCTGGGCGATCTGCATTGCCCTCTTGGCAGTGAAGCGAAGCTTTCGGACTGCCTCCTGCTGGAGCTTGCTGGTCGTGAACGGCGGCACCGGATTCCGACGTTTCTCTTTTCTGGTCAGGTCGGTGACCAGGAACTCTTGCCGTTCGAGCTCTCGTGTGACCTGCTCGGTTTCCTCCCGGTTCCGAAGGTTCACCCGCTCGCCATTGATCTTGTACAGCTTGGCCGCAAAGGGCGGGGGCACTCGGCCTTCCAGGGACGCCTCAACCGACCAGTACTCGGTCTTGACGAAGACCCTGATCTCTCGCTCACGATCGACGATGAGGCGAAGGGCTACCGACTGGACCCGGCCGGCGGAGATGCCTCGCTTGACCTTGTCCCAAAGCAGCGGGCTGATCTGGTATCCGACCAGGCGGTCCAGAATCCTCCGGGCCTGCTGGGCATCAACGCGGCGCTGGTCGATTGTGGATGGGTGGTTGAACGCCTCCCGCACGGCGCGCTTCGTAATCTCGTTGAAGGTCACGCGGTGGATCGGTTTCTTGGCGGGGGCCAGCTCGTGAGCCAGGTGCCAACAGATGGCCTCCCCCTCTCGATCGGGATCGGCGGCGAGATAGATAGCGCCTGCCGTCTGAGCCGCCTTTTTCAACGCCGACACGACCTTCTCTCTCCCCTCGATGATCTCGTACTGCGGGGCGAAGTCATGCTCGATATCAACAGCCAGCGACTTGGTGGGCAGATCGCGGACGTGGCCCATCGAGGCCTTGACCACGAACTCTTTTCCGAGATATTTACCGATCGTCTTGGCCTTCGCGGGCGACTCGACGATCACCAATGACTCAGGCAATCTTGACTCATCCTCCTTAATAAAGAAAGGGTTGAGGGTCAAAGGCAGAGGGTGTAGAAGGAACCATCTGAACCCTCTACCCTACTATACTATACCCTATACCCTGTTCCTTGCAGGCCTTAGCCGCCTGGCAAAACTCTTCCCCGGTAACTCTTCAATCACGCCCTTTAGCAATAGAGAGAGGAGGAGAGAGGCCATCTGTCCTGCCGGAAGGCGAGTCCGGCCGATCAGATCATCGATCTGCAGGGGCCCTGCCTCCAGTGCATCAACGATCAGGACTTCTTCTTGCTCGAGGGGAGGGCTCGCTGCTGCTGCACGAGTCCCGACCTGCGATGGCGGCCCAACCTGCGGCTCGATCTCCTCCCAAATATCTTCCCACCCTTCCGTCAGCTTCGCACCCGCCTTGATGAGCTGGTGACACCCCCGACTGGATCGCGCCGTCACCTGACCGGGGACGGCGAAGACCTCCCGCCCCTGTTCGAGGGCAAAATTCGCGGTGATCAGCGCCCCGCTCTCGGTCCCGGCTTCGACGACTACCACCCCGAGCGCGAGCCCGCTGATGATCCGATTACGTCGAGGGAAGTGGTCCGGTTTTGGGGGCGCGAACACTGGAAACTCACTCAGCACTGCCCCGTTTGCGGCGATCTGGTCGGAGAGTTCGCCGTGTTCGGGAGGATAGGTCACACCCAGCCCGCATCCCAGGACTGCGATCGTCCGGCCGCCAGCTTCCAGCGCCCCCCGATGCGCTGCCGCGTCGATCCCACGAGCCATCCCACTCACGATCGTCACCCCGCGCAGAGCGAGCTCTCCGCTGATCCGCTCGGCCATCGCGATCCCGTACGAGGTCGCCTTCCGGGAACCAACGATGGCGATCGAGACCCGATCTTGCGGCTGAATCATCCCCCGCACGTAGATGACCGGCGGCGGTAAGTAGATTGTTGCCAGCGGCTCTGGATATCCCTCATCACCAAAACGTAACAGGTCAAGGCCCCTCGTCTCCATGACCCTCAGTTCACGATCAAGGGCCTCCCGCCAGGGAAAACCCGCGACGGCCCGAGCCGCCTCACGGCTCACCCCCCTAACCTGCTCGAGCGCCTCCGCTGAGGCCGTCAGAACGGCCTCGGCCGACCCCAGCCCTTTCACCAGGCGGTGAAACGACGCTGCTCCAACTTCGGGGATCAGGTTGAGCGCCAACCAGGCATCCCGTTCTCGAAGTCGCTGCTCGGTCATGCCCACGATACAGACCTACTTCCCTTTGCGCCCCTAGGTGCCACGATGGGTAACGACGGGATCGCTGGACTGTTCGACTGCCAGATGCGGCAGCCAGACAGGGAGGCGAGGGAGAAGGATCGGATGAAGTCTTGGGACCCCCGGCGGCTAAGACCCCAGGGGCACGTTGGAGAAAGGCGCTTGGCTGCCAAGCTGCGGCGCGGGAGTGGCGTCAGCCTCCTTCGCCTTTCTGCGTATCGCCGGAACCCCCGCCGAACACCCTGAGGCTGGGCGCACGCCCGCCGAGGAGATCGAAGCCGTACTCCAGCAGTACTGCGGCCTCAGTCCACCGATAGGAGTCATTGAGGAGGACCGCAATCAATTGATGCTCGCCCCGAGTGGCCGACGCGACGAGGCAGCGGCCTGCCCGCTCGGTGTAGCCTGTCTTTACGCCGTCCGCGCCAAAGAATTGCCCGAGGAGCCTGTTGTGGGTTCGGAGGAGCCTCCGTTTCACGCCTCTTCCGTTCCTCCCTGTTTCGATTTCAAGACGAACTTCCCGGGTCTGTACCATGCGGGCGAAGGTCGGATTGCGCTGGGCTTGGCGAGCGAGCAGAGCCAAGTCATAGGCGGTCGAGAAGTGCTCCGGATGATCAAGCCCGTGCGGATTCGTGAAATGCGTTCCCTCCATCCCGAGGGAGATCGCCTTCGAATTCATCCGGGCAACAAACCGTTCTTCGGTCCCGCCGACATACTCAGCCGCAGCTAACGCGGCATCATTCGCCGACTTGAGCAGGATCGCCCACAAGAGATCCCTGAGCGTGATCCTCTGGCCCCGTTTCAGCCCCAGTCCCGTCCCCCCGACGCCAGTGGCCCGTTCAGTGATCACCACCTTATCGTTCAGCCGTCCCTCCTCAAGGATGAGGAGCGCGGTCATGATCTTCGTCGTGCTGGCCGGGGGCCGCCGCTCTCTGTGGTTTCTAGCAAATAGGATGGCACCTGTGTCGCCATCCATCAAGAGGGCCGAAGCGGCGCTCAGCTCCTCGGGACCAATCGTGTAGGGTGAGAAGTCGGATGTGGGGGCTCGGGAATCCGAGGGGCGACCGGACACCGATGAGGGAGGGAGATCTCCTCGCGCCCTCGTCGCGCGCGACGACCGGGCTCCGGCCGGCAGGCTAGTGGCGAAGAGGATGCTCAGGACGATGAGAACGGCCCATCTCTTCGCTTTCTGCACGGACTCCCCCTGTCTAGGGTTTACCGAACAGCTCGGTCTCAACGAGTTGGCAGAGCACGTGACCGAGCGTTGCGTGCACCTCCTGGATCCTGGGTGTGGATCGGGAGGGCACCACGAATGCGTATTCTACAAGCCCGGCGAGCTTTCCTCCATCCCCGCCAGTGAACGCCATAGTACGCATCCTCGCGCTACTGGAGGCTTCGATCCCGCGAACCACGCTGGCGGACTGGCCGCTGGTGCTGATCCCGATGGCAACATCACCTGGGCGCCCCAGGGCCTCCACTTGGCGGGCGAAGACCTCGGCGTAGTCACGGTCATTGCTGATGCTGGTCAGGATCGAGCTGTCGGTCGTCAGGGCGATCGCGGGAAGCGCCGGCCGGTCGAGCAAGAAGCGGTTCACCAGTTCGGCCGCAATATGCTGGGCGTCGGCAGCGCTTCCACCGTTGCCGAAAAGCAACACCTTGCCTCCCGCCCGCAAGACCCCCGTGATGGCTGCCGCGGCCCGCACGACCAAGTCCAGGTGGCCTTCCAGGAAGGCGAGCTGCATCCTGGCGCTCTCACGAAAGATCGCCTCGGCGACGTCTCGCAACGGCTGCCTCCACACCGGCCGCTTCGACGCGCCCGGCAACCGCTGTCCGGCAGCGGTCTGTCATGCAGCAAGATTGTAGCGCTTTCGGGGTTATATACAGCGCCGAGTCGAGTTGTCAAGAGAAAAGTCAACACAGGCCCGTGGGTGAACCTCGACCAGAAAACGCCGCCCCGCGGGAAAATCCGTCCCGAACGGGGGTTTCCAGGTCGGCCTACCCCTTGGCCTTGGCCTTCACCTTGACGGGGGCCTTCACCCTTGCACGTTCCCAACTGCGCCATTCATAGACGATGGGTGAGGCCACGAACCAGGATGAGTAGGTACCGATACACACACCAGCGATAAGCGCAAGGGAGAAATCGTGCAGCACCTCACCACCCAACAAGAAGAGGGCGATCAAGACCAGGAAGACGGTGAACGAGGTCACCATGGTTCGGCTGAGTACCTCGTTAATGCTCATGTTGATGACATCTCCCAGCGATTCTCGCCTCCGCCCCCGAAGGTTCTCGCGGATCCGGTCGAAAACCACGACCGTATCTGTGAGCGAATAACCGGCAAGGGTCAGCAAAGCGGTGACGATAAGGAGGGTGATCTCTCGGTTCAGCACATAGAAGAATCCCAGAACCGCCAGGACGTCGTGGAGGGTCGCGATGGCCGCGGCCACGCCGAACTTGAACTCGAAGCGCCATGCGATGTAGACAATGATGCCGATCATCGAGATGGTGATAGCCCACAGAGCGGCCTTCTGAAGGTCCTTCCCGATGGCCGGCCCGACCTCGTTGGTCCCTTCCACCACGAATGGATTGTCAGGCAACCCTTTCAAGAAGATATCCTGTACCCGTTGGGCCATCCCCGCTTGGCTGCCCTCCGCCCTCTTCGATAGAACCACGATGCGATCCCCACCTGCAAACTGCTGGGGCTCACTGTCCTTCAGACCATTCGCGCCGAGGAGTGCCCGGACCTGTCCAACATCAACCGGCCTCTGGAACTTGAGTTGAACAGAGGTGCCGCCGGCGAAGTCAATCCCCAGGTTCGCGCCGCCACGCGTGATCTGGATGATCGCCACGATCCCCAAGAGGCAGAGCACTGATGAAACACCGAATGCGGTCCGCCGCCAGGCGATGAAATCGATCTTCGTCTTCCCGAGAATCTCGAGCATTGGAAACCTCAGGGTATAGGGTATAGGGACTAGGGTACAG
>JBGQIR010000046.1:0-10200 GCA_041498535.1 Methylomirabilis sp. (SeqCode) | reverse complement strand
GATCCGGCTCCGCCCTCACCCTTGGGAGTTCGCCCTGTACTTCGACATCTAGTCTTGTCTCTGGTTGCCCAGGTCGCAAACGGCTCCGGATGTTCATCCGAAACCGTTTTGTTTTGCCAAAGGTCGATGAACGGCTTCTCGTCGAGCACTATAAAATGGACCATCCGGAAGAGTCCCGCGTTTGCATCCAGGGTTCTTGAGGTCACTGGCAGGAGGTAGTGTCCTAGAAAGAAACTGCAGTGGGCTGCCCGACCGGGTCGGGCAGCCTTCTTGAGTTCGACCTCACAACCAAGGTCCTCTAGCTTGCGCACGAGACGCGTGATTGTGTTGGACCGGTCGAAGCGGCCAGAGGAGTCAGGACCGAGATCCTGGGAGGGCATGCCGTCGCGCAGCATGAAGGTCGTGGCCGTCAGCATGGAGACGGCCACAGCCACGATGGCCTTGCCGGGGCGCGCCGCCGCGGAGACGGGGAGCCCGTCGCTCCCGTCGTTGGGAGGGCAGAGCCCGGCCCAGGAGAGCAGGTGTCCGACGGTGGGGAACTAACAATCATGATGCGCCCTGGCTGTGCCGAGGAAAAAGGACCAACGGCTGACGCGGTACGGCCCCGCCGAGGGGTGTGTCCCAGACCTGTAGCCACGGTCGGCCTGAGAGTAGCTCGCTGTCATCTCATCCCATTCGGCGGCTGGCCATGCCCGGCGCGCCGCGCCTGTATGCGCCGGGGGGCACGGTGGGTGTGGTCGCCGCGGTGCAATAACTGCGAATTCTCTTGTACCAGCGCAGGCGATTTCGAGTTAGTGGGGGGCAGCCATGGCTTGGGCGCTTGACTGGGCTGTGGCTACCTGCTATAAGAACCCAGGCTCAGAGATGGCCCTTCCGCACGGGGTGACTGGGGGGAGCGGGGCTCTCGGTCGTCCAGCAGTTGCTCGGTCAACCGACAACGCGCAAACGTCCTCAGCGTCACAGCGCGTTGAAACGGTCAATGCATTACAGATACCAGGCGGGGCCCACGCGGCCTTGGGCCACTGACCGCGTTGGCCATGAGGAGGCACAGTCATGAGAGGCTGGCGAATAGTCGTCGGGGTCGCGACGGGAATCGCAATGCTCCTGGGGTCGCCCGGACCTTCACAGACACAGCTAATTCCGCCCAAGGCGACGGTGACGACTCCGGAGGGCAAGAGCATCGAGGAGGCCCAGCAGGAGGCCTACGACGGCCCGAGGGCTCGCGTCGCGGTGTCGCGCTTCACCGACAAGACGGGCAAGGGGTGGTGGACCGGAGCCATCGGGGACGGCATGTCGGACATGCTCGCCACCGCGCTCTTTCACACAAATCGTTACATCGTTTTGGAACGGCAAACGTTAGGAGACGTCCTGAAGGAGCAGGATCTCGGCGCGGCCGGTCGGATCAAGAGGGGGACGGAAGCGCCGGTCGGCGAGATCGAGGGTGCCGAACTGCTGGTGACCGGTGCTGTGACCGAGTTTGAAGGGGCTGCTTCTGGTGTTGGAGGCGGGCTCGGCGGCTTCGGCGGCTTCGGGCGCATCCTGGGCGGCATCGCCGGCGGCATCAAGAATGCCCATATGGCGATTGACGTCCGCATCATCGATACAAAGACCTCGCGTATCGTCGCCGCCACGAGCGTCGAGGGCGAGGCAAGCGACTTCAACCTGGGCGGCGCTCTGGGCGGCGCCATTGGCGGCGGGGCCCTCGGGGGGGCGCTAGGCGGCTGGTCCAAGACGCCGACTGAGAAAGCGCTGCGGATTTGCATCCAGGAGGCCGTCAAGTTCGTCGCCTCGAAGACGCCGCAGACCTACTATCACTACAAGCCGGCTGGCGCCGCCGTTGCCACCGCGCCCGCTCTGGCGGTTCCACCTCCACCGCCTCCTGCCGCAGGGCCGCCTGCCGGCGCGCCCCCCGTCGCAATGGCCCTGCCTGCAGATGCGACGGGAACGCCGCAGGGCATGAAGGTCATTCAGACCATCCGCGCTGACCTGGACAAGGAGCTCGTGGCGGACCTCAATGAGGTCAAGCTCCGCGGCTCGATCGTGTCTGTTGTGGTGACGCTCCGCTTCGTGGGGAACCGGAAAGAGTCCGAGTTCCTCTCCGTTCAGCAAGGCAAGAGCGGGGTGCTCAACTACGACAGCGGCGAGAGTTCGCCGGCCATCAACCTGGACGGGTTTCACAGTGGACGCATGAAGCCGGGCGAGGTGAAGACCCTGCGCGCCACCTTCAAGGCTCCCAAGGGCGCCAAAAAGGTTGGCATCACCCTCTCCGGCCTTGGAACCTTCGATGATGTGGAGATCACGCAATGATCCCGGAGAATCCGGGGGTGAGGTGGCTGCCTGCCAGTTTCGACGCAGGTCAGCGTGTACGCGTATCCCAAGCAGGGGCAGACCGTGGAGCAATTCAACCGTGATCAGTTCGAGTGCCAGGCGTGGGCGAAGCAGCAGAGCGGGTTTGATCCTGGCACAGAAACCGCGAAGGGCGTGGGGCTCGGGGCTGTAATCGGTGCGCTGGGCGGCGCGGCCGCGGGTGCAGCGATCGGGGCCGCGACGGGCAACCCTGGGAGGGGTGCGGCCATCGGTGCGGCGACCGGTGGGATCGGCGGCGCAGCCGTAGGCGGAGGCGTCGCGTACACGAAAAGCAAGGAAGGGTACGACAGGGCCTATGCTGCGTGTATGACGGCCCGCGGATACGTGGTCAGATAGCTCGCGCTTCCCCGATCCTGATAAAGTAGCAGCCTGTGGCAGATCGGCCTCAATAGGATATATTGATGCTTATGGCTCTGCGGGCCATGAGGTTTTCAATGCTTCGCCGACTTCGCATCATCACGGCGCTTTCCCTTTTCTTGCTGCTGTCGAGTAGCGCGCCGGCGATCTCTCTGATCGCGGAAGCCAGGGAACTCATTGGGTTTCAGCTCGAGCTCAGTGAGCAGGGCCAAGCAGGTTGGGAGGGGGAGCGCGAGCTCCAGTTGGATCAAGAGGTCATGGGGCAGGTGTTGAATAACTATGTCCTGGCGCTCGATCCGGTTCGGCTGGCTGTTGGCGCTATTGACGGGATGAGCACCGCCGCTGGTGGGGGACGGATTACCGCGGAACGGCATGGGGATGTTGTCAGCGTTCAGGCCGGGAACGAGTCGGTCGTTCTTCCACTTACCAGGGACGAGAAGATCAATCGCGAGAGATTGGCCGTCGCCTATCGCTTCATCCGGAAGAATGCACCGAACGTCCCCGCGCAAGAGCTCGCCTATGGCGCAATCGATGGGATGCTGGCCCAGCTCGATCCTCATAGCTCGTTCATGCCGCCAGAGGTGTACAGAGAGATGCAACTAGAGACCCAGGGAAACTTCGGCGGGGTGGGGATCCAGGTTGCGGTGAAAGATCGGCAACTCACGGTTGTCACGCCGATCGCGGGAACGCCAGCCGACCGTGCCGGCCTGCAGCCCGGCGATAGACTCGCGAAGATCGATGGCGCTCCTGTGCAGGAGATGACCTTGATGGAAGCTGTCAAGCGCCTGCGGGGGCCTGCGGGGAGCACAGTGACGCTGACCATCCTGCGACAGGATTCCCCCGGGCCATTCCAGGTCGCTCTCACAAGGGAGATCATTGCGCTCAAGCCGATCAAGTCGATTGAACTGGAACACGCTGTTGCCTATGTCAAGATCAACGGCTTTTCCGAACAATCGGGCCGGGATGTTCAGCAGGCGGTCAAGGGTCTGAGCGGCAAGCGCATGCAGGGCCTCATTCTGGACCTCCGCGGGAACCATGGCGGCTTGTTCAACGAGTCGATCAGAGTCGCTGAGTTGTTCCTCAACACAGGCCAGCCGATTGTCTCGACCGTAGCCAGGGCAAAGAACCAGTCGGCGGAATTCAAGACGGCCCACTCCGGCCCGCTGCTCAAGGTCCCGATGGTTGTCCTGGTTGATGGCGGCTCGGCGAGCGCCTCCGAGATCGTTGCAGGGGCCCTTCAGGACCTGAAGCGTGCGCTCATCGTCGGAAGGAAGACGTACGGCAAAGGGTCAGTCCAGACGATCATTCCCCTGAGCGATGGCTCGGCGTTGCGTCTGACCACGGCCAAGTATTTGACCCCTCTTCGTCAATCCATCGATGGAGAGGGTATACATCCTGATCTGGTGGTCCGCGACCAGGCAGAGGAGAGGTCTTCGGCCAAATCGAGCGGCGAGGAATCAGCGCAAGGCAAGAAACGCCAGCGATCCCTGGTCAACCAGGAGCGGCAACGGAAGATCGCCGACGATGATGGTGACCCTTCAGTGGTTATTGGCAGGCGTGACACAGTCGATCCTAGTAAGGACCCCCTTCTGGATCTCGCCTGGCGAACGCTTCTGGTAGCACAGGGACAGGATGTGGATACGTTGCTGAACACGGCAAGAACACTGCTTCCTGTGGAGCGCGGTGCCGCGCTTGAGGCTCCGGCCAGCTCCCCCTCCTCTCAATAACGCCCTCCCCACACTCATTGATCCCTCTGCAGGGCTGAATGATCCTGGCTCCACTTGGTTAACCCGCACCTCTCGGCCCCTTGAGAGGCCATTAGAACTTTACATCACATGGGGAGTGTGCTACCACAATCGTGTGATGCAGAACCAAGCGTTCCCACCTTCGATCGAGCGGCTGGCCGCTGCTGGCTGCCAGGATCCGGAGCAGGCCCGTCGAAATCTCGAGCGTTTATCCGGACCCTCACATCTGTCCTTGTTCCAACTGATCCTTCCACTTCTGATGGATCGCCTCGCGAACCTTCCCGATCCCGATATGGCCCTCAACAACCTGGAGCGGTACGCCGAGGCCGTCCTCGACCGTGGATTCCTGTTCTCGCTCTTTCGGGATAGCCCGAAGTCTCTCGATCTTGCGCTCACCCTCTTTGGAAGCTCGCAGCATCTTTCCGACGTCCTGATCCGCTTTCCACAGGATTTTCACTGGCTGCTCCAGCCGGGCCTCCTGCGCCAGACCAGGTCCAAGGAGGAGCTGGTGGAAGATCTGAACGGGCTGGTCGCTCGGGTGAAGACGCAGGAGCGGGCGTGGGCAGCCCTTCGGCGATTCAAGATGCGGGAGGCGCTGCGGATCGGGCTCCAGGATCTCCTCGGCAACCTGGACCTGATCGACGTGACGCAGCAGCTCTCCCTTGTGGCGGACGTGGCCTTGCAGCGGGCCTACGAGATCTGCCTGGCCGAGCTTCTGGGTCGGCACGGCCAGCCACGGTGCGCGCCAGAGGAGGGGGAGAAGGCGTGCGGGTTTGCCATCATCGGCATGGGGAAGCTTGGCGGCCAAGAGCTGAACTTCAGTTCGGATATCGATCTGCTGTTCATCTATGAAGGGGAGGGGGAGACGACGGGAGTTGCTAGCCCATCCGGGTCGCTCATCGGCCGGGTGAGCAATCATGAGTTCTTCACCCGCCTGGGGGAGGGGTTGATCAAAGGGATCGGCGAAGTGACACCGGACGGGCGCGTCTTCAGGGTTGACATGCGGCTTCGGCCAGAAGGGCGGGCGGGGGCGCTGGTCTATTCGCTCAGGGGATATGAACTCTACTACGAATCGTGGGGGCAGACCTGGGAACGGATGGCCCTGATCAGGGCCAGGCCAGTGGCTGGGGATCCGGCAATTGGGGAGACATTCCTGAAACTGGTTGCGCCCTTCGTGTATCGCAAGTCACTTGACTACAGCGCCATCGGAGAGATCCGGGCCATGAAGGACCGGATCAATGAGAAGGTCGGTCGGGACCAGGAGACGTTTCGCCACGTCAAGCTGGGCTACGGAGGAATCCGCGAGGTTGAGTTCATCGTGCAAACGTTCCAGCTCCTGTACGGGGCGGCCGATCCGTGGATCCGCGAGCCCAATACGCTCCGGGCGCTGCAGCGTCTGGCCGACCGGGGGCAGCTCACTGCGGATGAGCATGCGAAACTGGCGGCGGCCTACACCTTCCTTCGAACGGTCGAGCATCGCCTCCAGATCCTCCATCACCTGCAGACCCATACCTTGCCGACGGACCGTGACGATCTCACCAAGCTGGCCCGCCGCCTCGGTTATTCCCCGAGTCGATCGCCGGACCCGGCGGCAGACATGCAGAGCGACTACCATCGGCACATCGAGGCGGTCCGACGGATGTACGACCACTTGCTGAGGGAGCCCGTGCTGGAGGAGCGGGAGATGTCGTCTCACCCGCTCGCCGCCTTCTTCGACGGACGCGTGGACGACGGAGAAGTGCGCCAGACCTTGATGGAAGTGGGGATCGCGGACCTTGATCGCGGCGTTCGTAGCCTGCTTATGTTGCGCGACGGCGCTCCCTTCAGGCACCATACCACGGACAGCCGACGTGTCCTCGCTGCCCTGGCGCCCACCCTTGTGGAGGCCTTGAAACAGGCGCCGGACGCGGACCTGGCCCTGCTTCACTTCGAGCGATTCATCGAGGCGGTTGGGTCCGGTACCGCCTTCTTCGATCTCTTCAAGCAGGCGCCGCTGGCCCTCGTCCACCTGATGCGCCTCCTTGGATCGAGCGAGTTTCTCTCGGAGATCCTGATCCTCCATCCCGAGCTGCTGGACCTTCTGCTCCTGCCTGATCAGGCTGAGCTCAGCCGACCCGGCAGGTTGGTCGAGGAATCGCGGCGCCTCGTGGCCGTTGCCCCGCCGGGAAGCCCCCGTCTGGATGGCCTGCGGCGGTTCAAGCAGGCAGAGGAGTTCCGGATCGGGATCCGGGACCTCCTGGGAAAGGCAGACCTGGACGAAGTGAGCACCGGATTGACGCGCCTGGCGGAGGCCTGTGTGCAGGCGGCATATGGGATGGCTCGTGAGGAGCTGAGCGCCCAGTTCGGCACGCCGTCGCCGGAGGGATTCGTCATCTTGGGCCTTGGCAAGTGTGGCGCCGAGGAGATGGGGTACGGGTCAGACCTCGACCTTGCCTTCGCCTACGCGCAGGAAGGAACGACCCAGGGCGGGCCGAGCAGCATCAGCCATGCTGAGTACTTCGGTCGGCTGGCCGAGCGGATTTGTAAGATCCTCACGACCATCACCAAAGAGGGGACGGCCTACCGGATAGACATCCGGTTGCGCCCGGGCGGATCGGTGGGCAGGGTGGCGCAGTCCTTCGCGGCCTTTGAGAACCACTTCGCTCGAACAGCCGAGCTGTGGGAGCGACAGTCCTATGTAAGGGCGCGTCCCATCGCCGGCGACCTCGGTCTCGCCGATCAGTTCATGGCCTCACTGGCCCCCCTCATCTATCGTCCCACGTCACCGGAGAGCCTGGCGGCGGAGATCACGGCGACGCGGCGCCGCATGGAGGTGGAGCTGACGAAGGAAAAGGCCGGCGAGCTCCATGTCAAGTTGGGGAGCGGCGGGATCGTTGACATCGAGTTCATTGCCCAGTTCCTCCAACTCGCGTACGGGGCGGCGCAGCCCGCCGTGCGGGTCGGCAACACCCTGAGGGCGCTCGAGGCGGGGGCGCGGGCGGGCCTGCTGGCCGAGCGGGACGCCGAGCATCTGGGGGACTCCTACCGGTTCCTCCGCAACGTGCAGAATCGCCTTCGGGTGCTTTCCGATCGCGGCACCTCCTCGTTGCCAAAAGATCCAAGCCGGCTCGACCGCCTGGCCAGGCGGCTCGGATATGAAGCCGGTGACGGCTTGAGCCCTGGGGGCCGGTTCCTGGCTGACTACCACCGGCACACGGAGCGGGTGCGCGTAATCTATGACGCGACCTTCCGTCGCTATAACGGCAGGAACGCGCAGGTCCAACCCAAAGGCGGATAATGCGGATCATTCTCTATACGGGCAAAGGCGGGGTCGGCAAGACGACGGTCTCCGCCGCCACCGCTCTGATGGCAGCCGATCGCATCTGAATCGAGCGGGGCGAGAACTGTTTCTCGCCCTCCGGGCGTTGCTTGACAGAGGGCTTGAGACGCTGACGGAAAAGCCGAAGCCTGGTACACGACGGAAGGCGCAACGAATCAAGGTAGAGTAAAGGAGGGAGAAGGTAAGGTGACGGGGGACAGACGGGTGAGAACCTGGTCAAGGTTCCAAGTCATTGGCCTGGCCCTTCTGCCGTTGTTCATCGCCTCTTCGGCAGAGGCCGCCAAATGGTCCCGCCGCTACATCACCTCCCTTGAAGACTCTGCGTTCGCTGCCATCGAGACGACCCCAGAGGGCAAGAAGATCCGTCACCTGCCCCATCACGATCACACAGGAAAGCTGGACGTTCCACATCTTCTGAGCGCCCTAGGCCGGATCGATCAGGTCAAATGGCTTGACCCGAGGAACAAAGATGCGGCGCAAGAGCACCTTCGAAATCATCTGAGGGAGTATCGGGATGCGCAACTCGCCACAGGCAAGGCGCGGTTCCCTGTGGACCTCAACGCTGCCTCAATCGATGAGCTGATGGCCCTCCCATTTTTCGGCCGGAAGAGGGCTGAGGCCGTTGTGGCCTATCGAGAGAAGCAAGGCAGGATCAACGCCGTAGATGAGCTAAGGAAGGTCGAAGGGATCGGGCCTGTCGTGTTCGAGGCGATCGCCGATCTGGTTACCGCCCGCTAGCGTCCTGTGTCAGAAATTCGCGCAGTAATATTCCTCGCCCCTCATTCGTTACCATTCCCATACCAGCCGATA
The DNA here is from genome assembly GCA_041498535.1 of Methylomirabilis sp. (SeqCode). Lineage (GTDB taxonomy): Bacteria > Methylomirabilota > Methylomirabilia > Methylomirabilales > Methylomirabilaceae > Methylomirabilis. The sequence goes on along the minus strand of JBGQIR010000046.1, from coordinate 1,602 downwards.
GCGCTCTCGGTGGGGTGGATTCTCGATTTCCCATCGGAGCATCGGGCGGCCATCCTCCGCGATAGCCGCCTCTGGCTTCTTCGGCTCCAGTTCCAGTCCCCCCCGCAGGACAGATACCTCGCCCGCCACGCCACCTTTATAGATCTCATATGTCTTGTACGGCCGCTCCTTTGGGAAGATCACTTCGATACTCGTCTTCCCTTTCTGGGGGAACCGGACGAAGTGTACCAGATACTCGACCTCATTTCGGAAAGCGTCCACCCAGTTGAACCTGATCACCGCCTCCCGCGATTCGTGGAGCGCGAAAGGGGAGTCGAAAACCTGGACCACATCCACCCCTCCAAGCTTCTGCTCCTCATGGAGCTTCCGCCCGGGGCTCACCTCGATCTGCTCGGTCCTGCCATCGGCCCTGATCTCATGGGGAACGCTCTGAAGACCAGGCTCGAGAGCCTTCAGCCACGTCCGCTTCTCGACCTTCGCAAGTCTTCCCTTCCGATCGATCAGCTCGACCCGGTACTTGTGGTCCTCGACTAACCAGGGGCTCTTGATCTTCCTGGCGTAGGCTTCAACGTCTTCCTCTTCCAGGATCCCGAAGATCTCCCCCTTGATGAGGCCGAGTTTCTTGGGATTTTCCTCGCCCTTGAACATCTCTCTGAACCGTTCGTTCAGGATCTTCTTATGGGCGCTGAAGGTATTGCTCAGCAGGCGAACACGCGAATCCTGCAGGGTCGGCTTTAACTGTCTGATCTCATCCCGCCACACAGTCCTGATGATCTTTCCGCGCTGGATCCTGGCGGGTGGCTGTGGGCCTCCGTACATTGCACGGATGGCCAGAAGAATCTGATACGGCTTGCCCTCGCCGTACCGCTCCCGGTACCTGGCGACGAGTTCATCCAGCTCCGCCACCCCGAACACCCTGCCTACGCGATCTGCAATCATAGTGAAATCAGAATAGGTGAAATTTCACCGGAGTTCAACTGAAATCTTACCGCCAACGCGCCGCCAGCCTTGCGTCGCAAGTCTCCCCCACGTCCCTTCTTCGGTGGGTGCACCCGAGTGTCCTGACTCAGAAACTCACGCAATAATATCCCTTCTCCCACATGTGGGGGAGGGGGCGAGGGTGAGGGGGGCGCAGGCACTGGCAGCGCCCCTACAAATCCAAAATCCGAAATGCGCACTCTGCTTGACTCAACCTTGACCTCGTTCCCATTCCTCGATGGCAAGAAGGACCGCCTCTGCAATCCTCAGGGCTCGATCAGTGAAGGTTCGCGTGACAATCTCCTCCCCACGAGGGTCAAGATCGACCAGCTTCTGACCCCTGCGGACCTCCGTTCCTGACTTCAGGATTCCCCGGACGATCCCAGGAAATCGGGATCTCAACTCTTCCTTGCAGATTCGGCCTAGCACTTCATCCGCTTCGACCCTCGCGCCAATTTCTCTCGTAATGAGAAACGTCCCGTCGATCGGCGCATAGACGTACCGCTCCAGCCCGTACCCTTGTATCACCCTCGCAATGCCGGTGGAGGGTTCCGCGGTGCCTTCCTTGATGATCCGGCCAAGATTCGGCCCGTGGTTCGTTTCGATCACCAGATGCACATCCTG
>JBGQIR010000045.1:0-10315 GCA_041498535.1 Methylomirabilis sp. (SeqCode) | reverse complement strand
TGGTGAGAACCAGAAAAATGCGCAACGAGTTATCCGAGGCGACGCAGGTGAGGAACGATAATGGCTTTTCGATCAGCGTCTCTTCGCCCTGCAATATCTATGAACGCTGAGCCCCGAACTATGAACGCCCTTATCGCTTGCGCTTGTAGAAAGGGGTCGGGACGACTCTCGCCAGGACCGGATTGTCCCGGATCACGATGTCGAACTCGGTGCCAATGGCTGCGTGCTCAACCTTCACATATCCGAGCCCGATGTTCTTCCCAAGGTATAGCGCAGGCGCGCCGCTGGTCACTTCGCCGATCGGCTTCCCGTCCTTCACAATCGAATAGTGCGAGCGGGCGATCCCCCGACCGACCATGTCGAAGCCGACCAGCTTCCTCTTGACCCCTTCTGCCTTCTGCCGGGCGAGGACGTCGCGGCCGATGAACTCCCTCTTCTCCAGCTTCACAATCCAGCCGAGGTCCGCCTCCAGGACCGTGTGCTTGTCGTCGATGTCGTTGCCGTAGAGGGCCATCTTGGCCTCGAGGCGCAACGTGTCGCGGGCGCCAAGCCCGCAGGGCTGAAGCCCCACGGGGGCCCCCGCCTCGAGCAAGCCGTTCCACAGGGTGGCAGCATGCCGCGACGGGAGGTAGATCTCGAAGCCGTCCTCCCCCGTGTAGCCTGTCCGAGAAATGCACGAGTCGATGCCCAGCACCTTCCCTTCGGCGAACCAGTAGTACGCGATCTTTCCCAACTCCACCGAGGTCAGCTTCTGGAGGATCTCCCGCGCCCGGGGTCCTTGAAGGGCCAACAGGGCGAGTTCATCACTGGCATTCTTGGTCTGAACGGAGGGCGCGACGTGTTCGCGGACCCACGCGTAGTCCTTGTCGATGTTCGACGCGTTCACAGTCAGACAATAGCGGTCGTCCGCGAATTTGTAGACGGTGATGTCATCCACGAATGTCCCCTCGGGCGTTGTGAGGGCGGAGTACTGTACCTGCCCGATGTGGAGGCGGGAGGCGTCATTCGTGGTGAGCTTCTGGATGGCTTGCAGGGCCCCATATCCCCTGATCTCGAACTCCCCCATATGCGAGACGTCGAACAAGCCCGCTTTCTCTCTGACCGCGCGGTGCTCGTCCAGAATCCCGGCATACTGGACCGGCATCTCCCAGCCGCCGAATGGAACCATCTTGGCGCCGAGTTGGCGGTGTGCGTCAAAGAGTGGGGTCCGCTTCAGGGGTCCAGAAGGCTCGCTCATCCGCTGCACTCCCGAGTCGGCAGAGTAGACAGCGGAGACGGGCGATACATGACGGGGGCTAATTTCCGCAGTAGCAACATCGTCGGGTTAATGTGTATGGGGGTTATCGGTGGGAAATTCAGAGGAACCTCGCCTCAACTACGGGGCGATCTTCAAACATTGTTTGATTGTTGTCAAGGGAAAAGTGTGGATACTGATATGCGAAATTGAGATGTCTCTCTTCCCCATCTCACCTCCTCTCGATGGCGCTGCCGCCCTTGAACAGCCAATCTATCCCTCGCTCCCGGTCCTCGCTCTCCAGGAGATCATTTCATGAAGGAAATATTTCTTGACAGCAATAAATGGCCGGATGAAAATCATCTAGCTGGCGGGTGGCAAACAGAAAGAGAATGATTCCGGTTTCGATCGGGGCCGGTCAAGGCGTGCCGGCAGCAAGGGAGAGACGGCAATGGCAAGGCAAGGGTCACGGCGCACGGGGTTGATCGGCGTGGCAGCCGGTCTGATCTGGCTGGTTCTCACTGTGGCGAACTTCTCGCCCGCGGAAGCAAGGATGAGAGGCTCTCACGGGGGCTTCCGAGGGGGGTTCGGGCACACGCTCCACGGCGGATTCAGACACCACTTCCATGGGGGATTCGAACACGGATTCCACCAGCACCATTTCCGGCGGAATGTGTTTTTCTTTAACGCTGGGGTCGGGGGCTTCTTCCCGTTCTACCCTGCCGCCTCCCCATACCCCGCGTATTCCCCCAACTACTACCCTTACTACTCGCCCTGCGGCTACTACGATGCTTACGGGAGGTGGGTCAACGCTGCCTGTCCTCCATATGCACCGCCGGTCTCGGTTCCCTATTAGGGAGGCCGCTGAGTAGGCCCCCCTCCCGCGCAATCTGGCGAAGGCGGGCAGGTTACTCGAGTTCCAGCAGCGTTGGCGACCCGCCCGCCGAGCCGTTCTCGTCCACTCGGCACCCTACATTGCGACAGTCTAGGATTGTATGTCCTCACCCTCAGGAGCTCGACTCATGCCTCATCCCAAAATCGTAGCCCTAGGCACTGCCAACCCCAAGACCGAGTTTTCACAAGAGGAGCTCCTGGCATTATCGCCTTACACCGACGAGCGACGCCGAGGTTTCTTCCTCAACAGCGGCATCGAGCGGCGATATCTTTATCTGGATAAGGCCATCTTTCGACCCAACGAGACGACGGACGAGCTGAGCGCTCGATACCGCAAGGGAAGCATCGAGATCGGCTGCGAGGCGATCCAGCGTGCCCTTGACCAAGCAGGGTGTTCCGCCCAGGAGATCGACTTTCTAGCCACCACCACCTGCACCGGCCGACTGTGCCCCAATCTCGATGCCTACTTCGTGAGGGAGTTTCGGATGAAGGCGGGGGTCCAGCGGGTCCACGTGGGAGATATGGGTTGCGCCAGCGCGATGATCGCGCTCCAGCAGGCCTACAACCACCTCATGGCCTTTCCTGATCACCGGGCACTGATCGTATCCGTGGAGATCTGCTCCTCCACCTATTTCCTCGACGACTCGCTCGAGACCGCAGTGGCCAATGCCATCTTCGCCGACGGGGCCGCGGCGGCCCTCCTGGCATCCAGCGGGGCCGGAATCGAAGTGGTGGGTCACATGAGCCTGGTCCGTTCGGAGCACCTCGAGTCGATGGGGTTTACCTACCCGAACGGGCGACCCCGCATCCTGTTGTCCAAGGAGATCCGGGGGATCGCGAGCTCCATGATCAGATCGCTGGCGGAGGCCATGCTGGCTCGCTATCACCTCAAGCAGCAGGATATCCGGTTCTGGGTCCTGCACTCCGCCGGAAGGAGGGTCCTCGAACGGGCACAGCGCGCATTGCGGCTTAGCGACGATGATCTGGTATTCTCCCGCAAGGTCCTCCGACAATTCGGGAACATGTCATCGGCCACTGCGCTTTTCGTCTTAAGCGAGGTTGTCAACTCGGGGCAGGCGTCCCCCGGCGACCTGGGTGCGATGATCGCACTGGGCCCCGGTTTCTGCGCGGAAGGGGCGCTGCTTCGATGGTGAGTGCCTGGCTACCGCTCCCTCGTCTGGAAGGGGCGGTGGAGCTCCTGGACCGTCCGGGCAACTGCAGTGAGGAAATTCGAGAAAGTCTCCGCGACCTTGAGCGGCTGAACCGGCACTTCGGCGGCGTGCGCACGGTCCTCCGGCATCTGGGCCGGATGGTCGGTGAGGGTGCGCAGACCCCGCTTACGATCTTGGACATCGCCACCGGGGCTGCTGACATTCCGCGGGCCATCTGCCACTGGGCCAGAGAACGCAACCTCGCCGTCACGGTCGAGGCGGTGGACTGGAATGACAAGGTCCTGGCCGCTGCCTCCGAATGGTCAGAGGGCCATCCCGAGATCCGACTGCGGCAGGCCGAGGCACCACCCTTGCCCTACCCGGATCAGAGCTTCGACTACGTGATTTCGTCCCTTTTCTTTCATCACCTGAGCGAGGCCCAAGGTATCTTCCTTTTGCGGGAGATGGGGCGGGTCGCACGGCGCGGGCTGATCGTGAACGACCTGCGGCGGAGCCGTCTGGCGCGGCTTCTCACCGCGATCACAACGCGCGTCTTCTCCACGAATCGCCTGACTCGGCATGACGGCCCGATCTCCATCCTTCGCGGCTTCAGGCCGGACGAGCTGCTCCGTATGGCGGGTGAGGCTGGCCTTGCCGAGGTGAGGCTCAGTCTTCACCCGTGGTTTCGAATCGCCCTGGTCAAAGAGTTCGTGCCTGCTCCACGCGAGTGAGAAGCATAAGACTCCTGCCGTCCGGCACCGTTCTTGTAGGCTGGCTGATCGTTTCAGGCGCGGCGCCTCTGGCTTGCGAGCTCCCGGCCCGGCCAGGGACTGAAAACCATCTCCGTTTTAGGCTTGACCCGCACGAAAGCGGGGTCCGTTTTGATGCCGACGCCAGGTTGCATACGTTTGCCGGGACCGCCGGCAAGCTGTCCGGTCAGGTTCGCCTGGCCAAGGCCTCCCCTCTCGACGAAGCCTCGGCCTGCCTGGAAATCGACGCCGCAACCCTCACCACCGGGATTGACCTGCGAGACGAGCGTATGCGCAAAAAACATTTGGAAACGGATCGCTTTCCCATCATCCTCTTCACTTTGAGTGGCCTGGGGCGGATCGAACCGGTTAGCGGCGACCGGTACAGCGTGATTCTTGATGGCACACTCATGCTTCATGGTGTGTCAAGGCCGCTGACGGCGCAGGCCATTGCCCACCTCTCTTCCACCTCGCTTGAGGTCGAAGGGAAGGTGCCCCTGCGCCTTTCCGCCTTCCAAATCCCGATCCCCTCATTTCTGTTCATCTCTATGGAGGACGAGGTGGTCGTCAGTTTCAAAGTGAAGGCGGTCCGCGAGTGAGGGCATGGCCATGACCGAGGTGATCATCATCGGCGCGGGTCCAGCGGGGTCGGCCCTCGCGACTCTCCTTGCGCAACGTTCGATTGACACGCTGCTGCTCGACAAAGCGACATTCCCCCGCAAAAAGATCTGCGGCGACTATCTCAGCCCTGGAACGATTCGCCTGCTCGACCGGCTCGACGTGCTTCACCAGGTGCAGGCCGCTGGCGCGCACCGTCTCTGGGGAATGACGATCACCTCCCCCGACGGCACGACATTCAGGGCCGAGTATCCCGCTACTGCGGAGAGCAACCGGGAACGCCCTTACGCGCTCTCGATCCCCAGGGCCATCCTTGACACACTGCTGCTGGAACAGGTTCGCGGCTGGGGCGTAAAGTGCCTGGAAGGATTTCGTGTGACCGATCTGATCTGGGCAGGTGGGCGTGTCTGCGGGGTGAAGGGGATAGGGCCGCAGGGCCCGGAGGTCTATCGGGCAGGGATCGTCGTCGGGGCAGATGGGCGGGGCTCGGTTCTCGCCCGACGCCTTGGTCTCTACCAGCCTCATCCGACGCTACGCCGGATGGCCCTGGTGGCATATTACGAGGGAGCATCCGAGCTTCGAGATCACGGGATAATCTCGGTCGGCGAAGGATCGTATTGCATTCTCAACCCGGTGGGTCAGTGCCTGATCAACGCCAGCATTGTGATGGAGCAGCCGAGCGTGCTGCAGTGGAAAGGAAAGTTGGATGAGCTTTACGATCGCACGCTCGCGGACTTTCCGCGCGCAATAACGGCGCTCAGAGGCATGCGACGACCTGAGCCCGTCCGATGCCTTGGTCCACTGGCGTTTCGGGCAAGTCGCACCTCCGCGGGGGGCGCGCTGCTCATCGGGGACGCGGCCGGCTTCTATGATCCCTTCACCGGTGAGGGGGTGTTTCACGCGCTGTACAGCGCGAGGCTAGCGGCCCGGGAGATCGCTTCGGCCCTTGCCGAGGGCGGCCTGACCGCGATCCGCCTCCATCGCTTCGATCGGCAACAGCGAAAGGCCAGAGCCAGCAAAGAGCGGATCGCCGGCGCCCTCCAAGTTATCATTCGCCGGCCCATCGCCGCCAACGCCCTCACGCGGCTGCTCCGCCGCCGTCGGCCCCTCGCCGATCTCCTCCTTGGCGTCATAGGCGACCTCCTCCCACCCCGCGCACTCTTCTCCGTCGAAACCCTGCGGCAGCTCGTCCTTTAAGACAGCCCGCCGCAACCGGTCGCTGACCCCACGCAGAGCTAACGCCAACCGTGGCAGGCTCAGAGAACGTTCCCCTGAGTGCCATATTGAGCCCATGCGTCCGGACGTGGGCTCCAGCGGGAATAGAAGCGAACCGCCTTGACTTCCCAATCCACCGAATAGATACTGGCCACGTCTTGAGATCCTCTTATGGCTGGGCAGATATCATTCGACTTTGAAGATCATCAGCATCGGCTTTTTGGCAAGGCGGAAACGGACATGACTTGTGTAATGCGTCCGAAACTCCGGTGACTATGATTGCATACTCGTAATTTAGTGCAGCCCCAGCAACCTAATAGAGGCCGACGTGATCGACATCAGAAGCGAGACGTTTGACGGCAGTTTTCCATTTGTCCCCCACTACCTCGACATCAATGGTTTTGAAATGCACTATGTGGACGAGGGGAGCGGGGAGCCAATTGTGCTCGTCCATGGTGACCCCACCTGGGGCTACCTGTGGCGAAAGTTCATCCCCAGCCTCTCGCGGCACCGCCGGTGTATCGTGCCGGACCAGATGGGTATGGGAAAGTCAGGCACGCCGCAAGACCCGTATCCGTATCGCCTGCGGCACCACATCGCCAACCTCGAAGCCCTCCTGCTGCGTTTGGGCCTGCACGACCTGACACTCGTGCTTCACGACTGGGGCGGGCCAGTAGGCCTGGGGGTCGCGACCCGCCATCCCCACTTGATCAAGCGGGTCATCCTCATGAACACCTGGGCATTCGCCCCCTGGCCGGGTGGCCCCTTCCCACGCTTAATAGAGATCATCCGATCCGACCGAGGAGAAAAGTTCGTGCTGGAGAAGAATGGCTACCTGGAACCCGCGCTGATGGGCACCACCCATTACCCGGAGAAGCTGACAAAGACCGTCATTGATGCCTACCGGGCGCCCTGTCCTACGCCCGCATCGCGCCTCGCTCTGCTGTGCTGGTCCCGTGATATTCCCGTCCACGACACCGATCCATCGTACGCGGAGATGAAGCGAACCGAGCAGGGGTTGTCCGCCTTTACCGGGACACCCACTCTTCTTGTGTGGGGGATGAAAGACCCTGTGCTCTCCGAATCGGTCCTGCGCATGTGGCAACGCGTTTACCCACATGCCGTCACACGCGAGATCGACGACGCCAGCCACTTCTTGCAGGAGGACGCGCCAGACCGGATCGTGGGCTTCATCGAGGAATTTCTCGACACCAACCCATAAGAGGAGGTGAGACATGCCACTGGTCCAGATCTCGCTTCGAGAGGGACAGTCCGACGCCTACCGTCGGGCGATCGGCGAGAGCGTCCATCGCGCAATGGTCGACACCATCAACGTTCCCGTCTTGGACCGGTTTCAGGTCATCACCGAACACTCGCCAGACAGTTTGATCTACGACCCGACCTATCTTGGTATTCAGCGAACAGATGAGGTCCTCTTTGTGCAGATCACCCTTAATGCGGGACGCTCCACTGAGCAAAAGCGGGCGTTATACGGGCGGATGGCAGAGCTGCTTTCGCAAAGTCCAGGGGTGCGGCCGGAGGATGTGCTGATCAGTCTGGTGGAAGTGGCTCGGGAGAATTGGTCGTTCGGAAACGGGCAGGCGCAGTATGCATGACCTGCCTCTGCCACGTCTTACTTGATTGCAAGCTTGCCCTTGTGGTCGAGCGGGGTAATCAGCGGGAAGCGGGTGCAGCCGAAATCGAAGACTCCAGATCGTTCCGCCAGGAACTCAACGGTTGCCTCTTGCCCCGGTTGCAGGTAGCGTCTGATTCCCAAATCCGGGATCGAGAAGATATGTCGGACACCCTCACTACGAATGGTCACCTTGACCAGCACCGATCTCCCCTCCCGGTCCACGGCGATCACCGATGGTTCACATCGGTAGTTTCGGGCCACCATAGTGAAAGAGAGGCGCTTCGCCTCGGAAGGGGCACCGGCGGGGGGGGAAGTCTCAGGAAACAGACTGGCGCAACCCGTGGCCAGCAGCAGCCAAGGCCAAACCCAGTAACTCCCACGTAGGATCATTCTGATCTGCGGCCCACCCGTGCTTCTCATCTCCATGCGGAACATTACCACGGACACCGAGACATTTCAATCGGTAGGTGCTCAAGGAGGTCTTCACAAATTCGGGGAAACCACCTATGATTGGAACGCGCTGAAGAGATTTCCCGACACCATACGATGGCAAAAGCAAAGATTCTAATCGCCGACGACGAGCCTACCTCCCGACGAGGGCTGCAGGAGCTCCTCGCAAGCTGGGGATATGAGGTCGCTGCCGCTGCAGACGGTGAGGAGGCGTTCGAGAAGGCATCCGAGTTCCGACCAGCCCTGATTATCGCCGACCTTGTCATGCCGAGGATGGACGGCCTCGCCCTCCTTCACGCCCTCAAGGACGACGCCACCCCGCCTTCACTGATTATCCTGACCGGCCAGGGGACCATCGAGACTGCGGTCGAGGCGATGCGGGAAGGGGCCTACGATTATCTCACCAAGCCGGTCGATGTGGGACGGCTCCGGCTCCTGGTGGATAAGGCGCTCGAGCGAGGGGCGGTGCTGAAGGAGGTTAAGCTCTTGCGTCACCAGGTCCGCCACCTGGGCCGGTTCGGTCGGCTGACCGGCAACACGCGAGCGATGAAGGCGGTGTATCGGCTGATGGAGCTGGCGGCTCCGAGCACGGCGCCGGTCCTCATCTGGGGCGAGAGTGGGACCGGCAAGGAGCTGGCGGCCCGAACGATCCATGATCTCTCGCCTCGCAACCGGGGCCCCTTCGTGCCGATCAACTGCGCCGCCATTCCGGAGACGCTGCTGGAAAGCGAGATCTTCGGCCACGAGAAAGGGGCGTTTACCGGCGCCACCGAGCGGAGACTGGGATGTTTTGAGCTGGCCGACGGAGGAACCATCTTTCTCGATGAGGTTGCTGAGATGAAGGTTCCGACCCAGGCGAAGTTCCTCAGGATCCTCCAGGATGGCAATTTTCGCCGGGTGGGCGGCAAGACTGAAATCCGCGTGGATGTCCGCCTCATCGCCGCCACGAACACGGAGCCGGCTCAAGCGGTGCAGGACGGCCTCATCCGCGAAGACCTCTATTACCGGTTGAACGTGTTCGGTTTATATCTTCCCCCCCTGCGGGAACGGCGGGAGGACCTTGCGCTTCTCATCCAATCGTTCCTTGAGGAGTTCAACAGCAAATACGGGAAGGCGGTCAGCGGCGTGGATTCAGGCGCCCTGGCCTTCCTGACAGAGCATGATTGGCCGGGCAACGTTCGGGAGCTACGCAATGTGCTGGAGCGGGCCATCCTGGTCGCCCAGAGCAAGGTCATCACCCCTGCCGATCTCCCGCCAGAGTTCCGCGCCGCGCGTCTGGGGCCGGCACCGGAACTGGTCCTCCATGTCGGGACAACCATTGACGAGGTGGAAAAAACACTCATCATGAAGACGCTCGAGCAGACCAACCAGAACAAGACTCGGGCCGCGCAGATCCTCGGAATCAGCCTGAAGACGTTGCATAACAAGCTGGCTCGCTACCGAGGAGAGACGACCTCCACGCTGGACACGAAAGAATAAAACGATGGCGCTCGGCATTCGCGGCAAAGAAATCCTCGGCGTCACCCTCCTGGTCTTTTTGATCGTCTCGCTCATGACGGTCGTCCACCTTTCCACCACCACGCGCCTAGTGGTGCAGGATGCAGCGGAGAAGGGGAGCTTACAGGCTCGGCAGATATTCTCAGGGAGCACCCGGGCCTTGGCCCGGGCAAGGTGGAGCCGTCCCGAGGATGCCCTGCGGCGGGACCGAGAGCTGCATGCCCTGCTCGATTCAAGCATCGGCTATTCCCCCCACCTGCTGTACGCGATGATCACGGACCGTTCCGACACCATCCTGGTGCATAGCCAGCGCTCTCGCGAAGGAGACAAGGCGGCTCCGCGACCGCAGATCGAGCGGTTGCTCGAGATGAACGCCCTCCGACAGCTCTTCACGCTGGCCCGCGGCCACCAGGTGTTCGAAACCACACTGCCGCTCAGCCTCAATGACGAGCCGTTCGGGGCGATCCGGCTCGGGCTCGCCGGAAGCCTGCTCTGGCGCGAGCTCTCCGCCGCCGTCCAGCGAAGCCTGCTGCTGGCTGTCCTGGCCTTCCCGCTCGCGTGGGTCGTGGCCCTTGGGCTCTCGAACCTGGTCCTGATTCCGTTGCGTCAGATTGCCCAAGGAGTCGATCGGATGGCGCGCGGCGAGTACGATGCCGCCTTCGCATCCGACCGTGACGATGAGTTGGGGCAGATCGCTGCGAAGCTCAACCTCTTGGGACGGCAGATTCAAGAGGATCGATCCTCCCTCATAAGCGAGAAAACCAGGCTGGAGGGAATCGTCCACCGGCTTGAGGACGCCATCATCCTGTTGAATAGAGATCAGGCGATCATCTTCGCCAATCCGGCGGCCGAGGCTCTGCTGGCTCGACCG
>JBGQIR010000044.1:0-10680 GCA_041498535.1 Methylomirabilis sp. (SeqCode) | reverse complement strand
GAAGTGGGAAGTGAGGGGCTATTTGGTCCATCGCCGACTGGAAGCTTGTTCGTCCCATCTTCGCAACGCTCAGCCTCGCTCACCCGGCGGCAATGAATCGCCGTCAGGTGCTGGCCTGGACCCTCTACGATTTCGCGAACTCCGCATTCGCCGCCGTCATCGCCGCCACAATCTACCCCGCCTACTACGCCCAGTCGGTTGTCGGTAACGCCCGGGGAGATGGCGATCTCTGGTGGGGACGACTCGTCTCCATCTCCATGGTCATTGTCGCGCTCACCTCCCCCATCCTGGGAGCCATCGCTGACCATGCCGGGGTCCGGAAGCGTCTCTTCTTCGCCACCACCTACATAAGCGTGGGGGCTTCCGCACTGATGGCCACCGTTCAGCCTGGGATGGCTCTTCGGGGATTTATCCTGGGTGTCATCGGAATAGTGGGATTTGAGGGGGCGATGGTCTTCTACAACTCTTACCTTCCTGACATCGCGCCTCGGGAGTGGCAGGGGCGAGTGTCAGCCTACGGCTTTGCGGTTGGCTACGCCGGATCGATCGTCGCCCTGATGGTGGCGCTCCCATTCGCAAGGGCGAACGCCCTTGCCGCTTGCTTCCTCTCCTCCGCGGCACTCTTCGGGGTGTGTGCCGTTCCGTCCTTCCTTGTCCTTCCCGAAGATCGTCCAAGCCGCATGGGGGTGGCACAGGCGATACGGGAAGGTCTCGTCGGCACAGCGCGGACCGTGAAAGAGATTTTTACGCTTCGAGAGATGCGTCGGTTCCTCGGGGCGTATCTCCTGTATGAGGACGGCGTGAATACGGTGGTATTCTTTTCCTCGAACTTCGCGGCCAAGACCCTCGGCTTCGGGATGGGACAACTCATCGGTCTGTACATCCTGGTGCAGGTGACGGCGCTCGTCGGGGCCTTGCTCTGGGGGAAGCCCACCGATCGCCTAGGCCCCAAGGTTGTCGTGCTCTATACGCTGGCCCTCTGGATCGCCGTGGTGATTGCGGCGTATGGGGTGCGAACGCAGGGTCAATTTTACGTCGTCGCCGTCGTGGCCGGCACCGGGCTTGGCGCCATCCAGGCTGCGAGCCGGACGTTCATGGCCACGTTGATTCCAAGGGGTCGGGAAGGGGAGTTCTTCGGCTGCTATGTCCTCTGTGGGAAGACAGCGTCCATATTCGGTCCGCTGTTGTTTGGCGCGGTCTCGCACGCGACGGGTGGCAACCAGCGGGCGGCCGTCCTCGCCGTCGGATCGTTCTTCGTCATCGGTCTCATCCTGCTCTCGCGAGTACAAGCGGGCGGGCCGACGAACGTTGCCTTCTCCCCTGAGGGGGGAAGAACAGGATGAGGAGCACGCTTGCGTGACACTGACCAAGGGAGTCCGTTGCATGGTCAGGCCGCCATGCTGGTGATGGGGATTGACACCTCGACGATGCAGGGAGGCGTGGCCCTGCTATCAGAGCAGGGGCTCGTCTCGGAATACACGCTGAATGTGAAGGCGACGCACACCGAGCGGCTCCTGCCGTTGATCGATCGAGCCTTGCAGGATGCTGGAATCACACTGGGCCAGGTCGACGGGTTGGCCGTGGCCGTTGGTCCTGGCTCCTTCACCGGCCTGCGGATCGGCCTCAGCACAGCCAAAGGCCTGGCGGTCGCCACCGGCAAGCCGCTTGTCGGCGTGTCAACCCTTGAAGCGATGGCGTGGACGCTTCCCTTCTGCGCCTACCCCATTTGTCCCATTCTTGACGCCCGCAAAGGCGAGATCTATTGTGCCCTGTTCCGCCACGAGGGGGACCGGCTGATCCGGCTCAGCGAGGACGCAGCTCGTTCGCCCGACAGCCTGGTGAACCGAATCCAGGAGCGAACCGTGTTCTTGGGCGACGGGTTAGGGGTCTATGGAGACCTGTTGAAAGCCCGCCTGAATGAGCTGGCGGTGCTTGCCCCCTTCGCCCGCCGAGGAGGAAGCGCCGCGGCCGTGGCAGAACTTGGTCGTCGTCGCCTCCTACAGGGGCAGCGGGACGAGATCTCGGAACTGGCCCCTCGCTATCTGCGGCCCTCCGAGGCGGAGCTGAAACGCCTCAGCACATTCATCCAGTCAGGTTCGTAGTGCCGATGAGCGAGGCCGAACTTGCCGTCACCATCGACTCGATGCGGAAGGAGGACCTGCCGGAGGTCCTGGTCATTGAAAGCCTTTCATTCTCCGAACCGTGGACCGAGGAGATGTTTTTGCACGAGCTTTCGTCAGAGGGGATCGCCGACCCCCTTGTGGCGAGAGCCGACGCAGGAGCAGGGCCCCCTATCGCCGGCTTCCTCTGCGCCTGGATCGTTGCCGGCGAGCTCCACATCAACAATATCGCGGTCCATCCAGCCTACCGACGGCGCGGCATCGCCTCTCAACTCCTTGAGGAGATCCTCCGGCGGGCGAAAGCTAGAGGGGCGACCGTCGGCTATCTGGAGGTCAGGGCCTCGAACGAGGCTGCGACAGCCCTGTATCACCGGTACGGCTTCAAGCTCATCGGCCGCCGCCGCAATTACTACGACCATCCCGAGGAAGATGCGATCGTCATGCGCAAGGCACCGCTGTAATCCTACACCACTGGTCGCGAAAGGTTTGACAATGCCGCCACGGCTGGGGTATAAGAGGCCGTGTCTTCGGGGCAAGAGGTGCAATGAGGTGTTGCGTCATTGTCCCGTAGTGGTCGGTGACTGAACGGACTTTTTGGAAGGGAGGAGGAGCGCGATGAGCGACACACATGGTCTGAACCGCCGGGACTTCCTTAAGGCCAGCGTTGCGGGAGCCGCGGGGGCTCTGCTAGGGAGTGAGCTCGGCTTTCCCGAGATCGTCCGTGCCGCAAAGGTCAAGGACCCGATCAAGATCGGCTGCCAGGGGATCATGTCCGGTCCCTTGGGCGGGTATGGCGAGTACATGAAGAAGGGTGCCACAATGGCCATGGAGGAGATCAATGCCAAGGGCGGCGTGCTGGGGAGCAAGATCGACATCAACTTCCGGGACGAGGAGCTGAAACCGGATGTCGCCCTCAAGAATGCGCGGTTCTTCGTTGATGACTGGGGGGCGGACTTTCTGATCGGGATCGACTCCAGTGGCGTGGCCTTGGCTGTCGGCCAGGTCATGCCGGAACTGAACAAGATCCTGATCGTGACCCATGCGGCGACTGAGAAATTCAACGAGGGCCTGGTCTACCAGAAGAAGATCAAGCAGTGCTTCCGCGTCTGTGTGCCGGTCTACCAGGATGGGATCGCCTCGGCCCACGTGGCCAAGAACCTTCCGGTCAAGACCTGGGCGACCGTCTCGCCGGATTACGAGTACGGCTATACCTCTTGGAAAATGTTCAAGCATTACTTGAAGGAACTGAGACCAGACGTTGAATTTGTCGGGGAATCCTGGGCCAAGTTCGGCACGACCGACTTCAGCAGTCACATCACGAAGGTCATGGCGGCGAAACCCGAGGGGATCTTCACCACGGAGTGGGGTGGCGAAGCGGTGGCCTTCGTGAAGCAGGCAAAGCTGTTCAAGGTGTTTGACCAGACCAAGGCCTGGATGAATCCGATGGGCGGCGCCATGGACGTCCTTCAGGGACTGGGGAAGGAGTATCCGGACGGAGCCTGGGTCTCGGGCCGCTATCTGTTCCAGTACCCGGACACCGCCAGGAATAAAGCGTTTGTCGAGGCGTTCCGGAAGCGGTGGAATGATTTTCCTTCCTACCCCTCGGAGACCACCTATACGGCTGTCCAGGCTATCAAGAAGGCGGTGGAGAAAGCGGGGACCCTGGATGTGCCGACGCTGATCGCGACGATGGAGGGGATGGAGCTGGACCGCCCCGCTGGAGAGTGCGTGATTCGCGCGGAGGATCATCAGGCAGTCTACTCGGTGCCCTGGGGCCAGATCACCCATGACCCGAACTACCCGATGCCCGTCCTGAAGAACCTCAAGGTCTTCGCAGCAAAGGAGTACTATCGAACGCCTCCTTTCCCACCGATCAGCTAATATCTTCGGACGAGGCAAGCGCCGGGCATGGTCGGGACCCTTGTCTATCAAGGGCTGGTGGGCTTGTCAGAGGCGATGTACCTCTGGCTGGTCGCGGCTGGCCTGTCGCTGATCTTCGGAGTTCTCAGGGTCCTCAACTTTGCGCACGGCAGCCTGTACATGCTCGGCGCCTACCTCGCCTTCTACTTCATCCGAGCCCTGGGCGGGAACTTCTGGGTCGGCCTGCTCCTGGGGCCTGTGGTGGTTGCGTCCGTTGGCTGGGCCCTGGAGTTCTTTTTCCTCCGCCGGGTCTACCAGCTTGATGTCGCTTTCCAGCTCCTCCTCACGTTTGCCTTTGTCTTGATCTTCGACGATCTGGTCAAGCTGGTCTGGGGCCCCCTCTATCAGTCGGTCTCGACGCCTCCGGTGCTTTCCGGCGCCGTCCTCTTCATGGGGCGTCCGTATCCCGTCTACAACCTTTTCATCCTGACGGTCGGTTCGCTTGTGGGGCTCGGGCTGTGGCTGCTGCTGGAGCGGACGCCGTGGGGGACCCTGGTACGGGCGGCCGCCTCCGACCGGGAGATGGCCAGCGCCCTAGGCGTCAGGGTTCCCCGGTTATACACTGGGGTCTTTATCTTCGGGGCATGGCTGGCAGCCCTGGGAGGCGCGCTCTCGGTCCCTGTCCATACGATCTCACCGGGGATGGGCGAGTCGATCATCATCGAGGCCTTCCTGGTGGTCGTGATCGGCGGCCTGGGAAGCCTCAAGGGCGCCTTCCTCGGGGCGGTCTTGATCGGCCTGCTTCACGCCTACGGGATCATGTATCTGCCGATGTTCGAGCTGGCCCTGGCCTACATCGGCATGGCCATCGTTCTCATCATCCGGCCGTGGGGCATGTTCGGAGTCAGGGAGGCGTGATGGACGCCTCGGCATCCGGGAAATTGTGGTTGCGCGTGTTCGTGGTGGGGATCGTGCTGGTCCTCCTGGCGGTCCCACAGGTGGCTGGCCGTTTCTGGCAGTACCTGACCCTCAACATCTTGCTCCTGTCTCTCTTCTCGCTGAGCTTCAATCTCCTCTTCGGGATGACCGGCCTGCTCTCCTTCGGACATGCCGCCTTCTATGCGACCGGCGCCTACGCGACGGCGCTGTTCCTTCGCACGGGGATGGTTCCCCTCCTGCCGTCGGTGATCATGGGGACAGTGGCGGCCGCGCTGCTCGCCGCCCTCATCGGTTTCTTCTGCGTGCGGCACACCCATGTGTACTTCGCGATGCTGACCCTGGCCTTTGGCATGATGGTCTACGCCATCGTGTGGAAGTGGACGCCGGTCACGGGCGGAGATGACGGTCTCGTCGGAATTCCCCGAGGGTCGTTGAGCATCCCTGGCCTCTTCACCATCCAGATGGGTCCGCTGGCTCACTATTACTACTTCCTGACGATCCTCGCCCTGCTGGGGATGTATGCCCTGTACCGCATCAGCCGCTCCCCATTCGGCCTCATCCTCAATGGTATGCGAGAGAACGCCGGCCGAGTCGAATTCGCCGGGATCTCGGCGCGCCGCTACCTCTGGTGGACATTCACGATCGCCGGGCTCTTCGCGGGACTGGCGGGCAGTTTGATGGCGCCTCTCGAGAGCACCGTCGCGCCCGCCTCGGCCCACTGGGCCAAGTCGGCCGAACCGGTCATGGCCAGTCTGATCGGTGGCCCCTTCGTGTTTGCGGGGCCCATCGTCGGATCGCTGATCTACATCGGGCTCAAGGAGGTCATCGTCCGATTCACGCAGTATTGGCTCCTGATCTTCGGGGCAGTCCTGCTCATCCTGGTCCTTGGCTTCCGAGGGGGCGTGGTGGGTTTCCTGTTGCGGCGGGTGGCGCGGGCGAACGTGCCGCTGTCGCCGGCGGAGGAATGATGGAGGCGCTTTTGCGCGCCGAAGGCGTCAAGAAGGCCTTCGGGAAGTTCATGGCGGTTGACGGCGTTGACCTGATCATTCCCCCAGGCGGGGTCACGGCCGTGATCGGGCCGAACGGCGCCGGCAAGACCACGCTCATCAACCTCTTGACCGGAAGGCTGATCCCTGACGGCGGGCGGATCACCTTCCATGAGCAGGACATCACGACGCTTAGTCCCAGCGAGCGGGTCCGCCGCGGGATGGGGCGATCCTTCCAACTGGTCAACATCTTCTCACGCCTCACGGTGCACGAGAACGTGGTGATCCCGGTCCTGGCCCACCGCCGCCTGGCGGGCGACATGTTCCGTTCTCTGGACGGCCTGTCCGATGTGCATGCCAGGGCCAACGCCGTCCTCGAGCAGGTGGGTCTCCTCCCGCGGGCCCATCTTCTGGCCGGCCAGCTCTCCCATGGAGACCAGCGCCTTCTGGAGATCGCGTTGGCCCTCTCCACCGATCCGCACCTCTTGATCCTGGACGAGCCGACGGCCGGGATGAACCCGCGAGAGCGCGTCCAAGTGCTGGAGCAGATCCGCCGGCTGGCGGGCGAAAGGGAAGCGACGTTCCTCCTGGTCGAGCACGACATGGATGTGGTCTTTTCACTCGCCCAGCGAATCGTGGTCATGCACCAGGGGCTGGTCCTCGCCGATGGCATGCCGGAGGCCATTCAGCAGGACTCGCAGGTCCGGAACGTCTACTTGGGCGAAGCGGTCCTGGGGGAGGCACGGACATCGACGCTCGCCGGCCCCGTCAGCGACGTCATCCTGGACGTCCGCCAGGTGAACACGTACTACGGGCTCAGCCACGTGCTGCACGACGTCTCGCTCTTCGTGCGGCGCGGAGAGGTGGTCGCAATACTGGGTCGGAATGGGGTGGGCAAGACGACGACTCTCCGGAGCATCATGGGCCTCACGCCGCCCAAGGGAGGGAGCATCCAGCTCCGCGGGCAAGAGGTCGCGGGCCGTCCCGCCTACGCCATCGCCTCGCTGGGGGTGAGCTATGTTCCCGATGACACCCGGATCTTTCCTGACCTGACAACGCTCGAGAACCTCCGGCTTCCGACGCAGGTGCTTAGGCGGGGCAACGGCCGCTGGAACATCGAGAAGGTAGAGGCGATCTTCCCACCTCTCCGGGATTTGAAACATCGCAAAGGCCGGTTCCTTTCCGGAGGGGAGAAGAAGATGCTGGCCATCGGCCGGGCGCTCATGGCTGACCCCGAGGTGCTGCTGTTGGACGAACCGTCGGAAAACTTGAGCCCACTCATCGTCCGAATGCTCCTGGACGCGCTCGAGCGGATCAGGAAGGGAGGGGTGACGATCCTCTTGGCGGACCAGAACCTGAAGTTTGCCCGCGAAGTGGCGGATCGCGCCTACATCCTCGAGAAAGGAGCGATCGCCTATGAGGGCGCAATGGCGGAGCTGTGGCGGGACGAAGAGGTCGTGAAGAAGTACCTGGCCGTGTAGCCAGGACGTCGCACTATACTAGCCTGACGAGGCCCGGAGGAGAGGAGATGCCGATAGAGCTGAAAGGGGTGCTGCCCCCCATCCCGACACCGTTTCGAGAGGATGGAGAGGTGGCCTACGATAAGCTGGCGGCGAATCTAGAGCGGTGGAATCGAACCGACCTCAGCGGATATCTGGTGACGGGTTCGAACGGAGAGTTCGCCGCCCTCACCGAACATGAGAAGCTGCGGATCTGGGAAGTGGCGAGGAAACACATTCCGGCCCAGAAGCGGTTCCTCGCCGGGACCGGCTGCGAAACGACGCGAGAAACCATTTCCCTGACCAAGCAGGCGGCCTCGGCCGGGGCCGAGGCGGCCCTTGTGGTGACGCCGTGGTATAATAAGGGGGCGATGAAGAGCCGGGAGCTGGTGGCGCACTTCACCGCCGTTGCGGATGCTGCGCCGATCCCGATTCTGCTTTATAATGTTCCGCAATTTACCGGCGTCACGATGGGATCTGACGCGGTGGCCAAGCTGGCCGAGCATCCGAATATCATCGGCATGAAGGACAGCGCTGGCGCCATGGAGATGTTCGCTGAATATATTCGCGTGACCCCTCCCTCTTTCCAGCTCTTCATCGGGAGCGCGCTGAGCTTTTACGTCGCGCTGTGCCTGGGGGCACGAGGTGGCATCCTGGCGCTGGCGAATATCGCCCCGCAGGAGTGCGTGCTGATCCAGCGTCTCTTCGAGGACGGCAAGCAGGAGGAGGCGAAGCGGCTGCAGCTCAGGTTGCTGCCGCTCGCTCGCACCGTCACTTCGCGGTTCGGGATAGGGGGCCTGAAGGCTGCGATGACCATACGGGGGTACTACGGTGGGCCGCCCAGGCCGCCGCTGCTGCCGCCTACGGCGGAGGAGGTCGAGGCGGTTCGGTTAGAGGTGGCCGCCGCCGTCTTATTGTGATGAGGCGCTTCTCCCACGTGTTTCCTCTTCCCCTCACGAGGGGGAGAGGCGAGGTGAGGGGCTGAGTGGTGGGCATGTGGGCAGTGATGGTCATAGGAAAAGGAGTGGAACAATGATCGATAAAGAGCTTCTCGAGATTTTGGCCTGTCCGGCTTGCAAAGCCGATGTTGTGCTGGAGGAGCAAGCTGCGAGGATCGTCTGCACCGCCTGCGGGCGGCGCTACCCGATACGGGATGGGATTCCAGTGATGCTGATTGACGAGGCGGAACAGGGCCCTCCAGCGAAAAAATAGGGAGCCATCTTGACATCTGGAGGGAGTGCGTCGGACGCTAGTACGCCGAAGGTCAGGGTCAGGTTCGCGCCAAGTCCCACAGGCTACCTGCATGTGGGTGGGGCAAGGACGGCTCTCTATAACTGGTTGTTTGCCCGCCATGAAAATGGGGTCTTCATCCTTCGAATCGAAGACACCGATCCCGAACGGTCCACCGACGAATCGGTCGCCGGGATCCTGGAAGCGATGCGCTGGCTGGGCCTGGACTGGGATGAGGGGCCGGAGGTCGGCGGCGCATTCGGGCCTTACCGGCAGGCCGAACGACTCGACCTATACCGGGAGCATGCCCGAAGGCTGCTCGATGGCGGGAAGGCCTATTATTGCGTCTGCACGGCAGAGGAACTGGAGGCTCGCCGCAAGGCGGCGCTGGCTGCCGGCCTGTCGCTCAAGTACGACGGCCGCTGCCGCGGACGAGGTTCCTGCCCCTCCGCACCTCCAGGCGGCGCTGTCCGTTTACAGATGCAGGGAGAGGGGGTCGTCGAGATCGCCGACCTGGTTCACGGTCCCATCCGTTTCGAAGATGCCGAACTGGACGACTTCATCCTCCTCCGCTCGGACGGGATGCCGACGTATAACTTCGCCGTCGTCGTTGACGACGTGCTGATGCGCATTACCCACGTTATCCGGGGTGACGATCATATCTCGAACACGCCGCGCCAGATCAAACTCTACGAGGCTCTGGGTCTGCCGGTCCCCCGCTTCGCCCATATCCCGATGATCTTTGGGCCGGATCGATCTCGCCTCTCCAAGCGGCACGGTGCCATGGGCGTCATGGCCTACCAGCAGATGGGCTACCTGCCGGAGGCGATGGTGAACTACCTGGCGCGGCTCGGTTGGTCTCACGGCGACCAGGAGATCTTCACTCAGGAAGAGTTAATCGGGCACTTTACCCTTGAGAAGGTCGGCAGGACCCCCGCTGTCTTTGACCCGGTCAAGCTGGAATGGCTGAACGGCCAGTACATCAAGCGGGCCGTCCCTGACCGACTGGCGGCGTTGCTCAAGCCTTTCTGGGAGGCGAGTGGCATGAGCCGAGAGGGGCTGGAGAGGAGGGGCGATGCGTGGCTCCAGGCGGTCGCGGGCCTCTTTCAGGAGCGGGCCAGGACCCTCTCGGAACTTGCCTCTTCCTCCCAGTTCGTGTTTGAGGGGAAGATCGAGCGGGACGAGGCGGCGGTCCACAAGATCCTCACCCAGGAGGCGAAGGACCGGCTCCGCACGCTCCTGCAGGAGATCGAGACGCTACCAAGCTTCACCGCTGCCGCTCTGGAATCGCTGTTTCGGACGAGGGCGGCCGCCCTTGGCCTGAAGCTCGTCGATGTGGCTCAACCGTTCCGGGTCGCGCTGTCTGGGAAAACCGTCAGCCCTCCCATCTTCCCCATGATGGAACTGATGGGATGGAACTTGGTGCGGCGCCGGGTGGAAGAGGCGCTGAAGGAGGACGGATGAAGATCGAGGCACTGCTTGATGGACTTCGCAAGCAGCTCGAGGAGCTTGAGCGGGAATTCAGACAGGAGCTTCCCAAACAAATCCAGGCTGCGAGGGAGTTGGGTGATCTGAGGGAAAGCGGCGAGTATGAAACGATCAAGGATCGGCAGGGGTTCGTGAAAGCTCGCATGGCCTTCCTTCAGCAGCGCATCTCCGAGATCAGCAGGATCGACCTCCGATCGGTTCCGACGGATCGGGTTGCCCTCGGGAGCACCGTCTTCGTTGAAGATGAGGAGACTGGCGAAGAAACCGCCTACACCCTGGTCTTTCCGGAGGCGATGGATGGCAAGCGTGGCTGGATATCAGTCGCCTCGCCGATCGGCCGAAGTCTCATCGGCAAGCAGGTTGGGGATCGGGTCGTGATCCGGACGCCGGGTGGCGCCAGAGCTTGCGAGGTGTTGAAGCTTCAGACGCTCCACGAGAGCCTCAAAGGCGGCGCCGATAATACGGACTCACATTAGTATAGTCATTGCGAGCGATGCCCTAATCTGTCGTCATTGCGGGTATAAAGGTCATGGATTGTTGATTCTTTGTTGGTCATTG
>JBGQIR010000043.1:0-11011 GCA_041498535.1 Methylomirabilis sp. (SeqCode) | reverse complement strand
CCTTACATTGGAAAACAGGCTTGGGAAGAGAAGCTGGCGGGGTTCACACTGGCCCTCCTGCGGATCGGTTACGGTCTTCTGTGGTTTAAGGAGGCATCGTGGAAGAAGCTTCCGGACTTCGGAATGCGAGCAGGCGATGGGCTATGGTACTGGACGAACGAAATGGTTAAATACTCGGCCGCAGCCCCCCATAAGTATTTCATTGAACATGTGGTCATCCCCAACTTCATCTTCTTCGGCTACATGACCCTGGCTACCGAGCTCTTCATCGCCATGTCGATGCTCTTGGGGGCATTCACCCGCCTTGGGGCGTTGGCCGCGTTCTTCATGGCGTTGAACATCACCACGGGACTTATCCGGCATCCGGCCGAGTGGCCGTCTGCGTACTTCATGCTGATCGGCTACAGCATCCTCTTTCTCAGCTTCAGGGCTGGGCGGCGACTCGGGATCGATGCGCTCTTCGCACGTCAGCTCGAAGGGACCACACCACAGAGTCTTGTTGGAAGGGCGCTGGCCTTTTTGGTCTAGTCCCGTTCCAACTCGTCCGAACGAGTGACCAAGCTATGCGGCGTCCGAATCAGACGGCTGAGCATCATTGCCTCGTGTGTCGGAAAAGGTTGGAACGGGACTAGTGCGCAATGCCCACGGGACCACCTCCACCTGCCCCTCATCTCGAAGAGCATCGCCGACAGCGAAGGGGGTCCTTCAGTACGCCTCTGATCCTTACCGGTTTGGGCCTGGTCTCATCATTTCTCTATCTGTCCTTTGCCCTGGCGACAAAAGGAATTCCGCTGGCCCTCCCGCTCTTCACCCTTCGGAAAGGGATCGTTCCCGGATTCCTCGCTCACTTCTTCCCTCTGTTCGCGCTCTATCTGGCGGCGAGCTGGTGCGCCTTCCGTGAGCGCGCCGATGGCCTCTCAAGCACCTACGTCCTGCTCGTGTTTTCGATAGCGTTCCGCGGCCTCTTGCTCTGGACCCAGCCAGTCCTTTCCGACGATATTTACCGCTATGTCTGGGACGGCAGGGTTCAGGCGGCCGGGCTCAGCCCATATGTGTATCCACCCGAGGCGCCGGAGCTTACCAACCTGAGAGACGACGCGATTTACCCCCGCATCAACCGGCCGTGGGCGCGTACCATCTACCCACCTGGCGCCCAGTGGCTCTTCCGCGGCATCTACGCGGCCAAGCCTGACAGTCTCCTATTTCTGAAAGGGACCATCGTAGCGTTCGATCTCCTGACCATCCTGCTGCTGATAACGCTGCTCCGGATGCTGAAGCTCCCAACCGACCGCGCGATCCTCTATGCCTGGCACCCGCTGGCGATCTTCGAGCTCGCCGGGTCAGGACATCTCGATGGGCTGATGCTGCCGTTCCTGCTGCTGTGTCTCCTTTTCTGGGAGCGCCAGCGCGATGGCTGGGCCGGCGTCTCGCTTGGGGCGGCGACCGCAGTCAAGCTCTACCCTGCCCTCCTGATCCCAGCCCTGGTCCGCCGGCATGGACCTCGCGTGCTGCTCGCCGCCGCAACAGTGGTGGGACTCCTCTACGTCCCGCACGTCGCAGCCGGCCGAAAGGTGCTCGGGTTCCTGCCGCAATACCTCTCCGATCCTGAAGAACGATTCAACTCCGGACCGGGCGCACTGTTGGCGTACGGCCTGGGCTCACTTTCATCGCACCCCTCGCAAGTTGCTTACGGGGTCCTCGCCCTAGCCCTCATCGCCGTGAGCCTCCGCGGAACAAGGACAGAACGGAATAGGCTCGACGCTGCGGTCGCAGAGGTGCTCCTGCTGTTCGGGGCCTTTGTCACCTTCGCCCAAACCATTCACCCCTGGTATCTGCTCTGGGTGCTCCCCTTCCTCGCGATCCGGCCAAGCGCCTGCTGGATCTACCTGTCTGGGGCGATCGCATTCTCCTACCTCAAATACACTGACGACCACCTGCACATGCCCTTGTGGGCTGGTCTCCTGGAATACGCCCCCTTCTACCTGCTTGCGCTCTTGGCCATTCCGGCTGAGAAGCTCCGACGACTCAAGTCGGGCCTGATCGGTCGATTGGCCACCGGACGGACACGATGACTCCTCTGCTCTGGGCCGCGGCTACCCTCTGGCAAGCGCTTCAGGAGATCACGCGCTTTCGATGAGAACGTCCACCCTCATCCCCGCCTTCTCCCCTGAGGGGGGAAGGATGGCCCGAAGGAGTCGCAACTAGAGGGGATCCCCCCCCTCAACGCATTTCTTGCAAGGAAAAGGAAGAGGAACAAGCGCGCTAGGGAGTGTCGTTGAAGAAAGGCGAGGATCGAAGGGGCAGTTTACGAAAGCTGGTGGAGGATGAGATTGGCCGCCTCTGAGAGGTCCCGCGCCTTGGCGCAGTCAACATGCCCCCATAGGCCGGCAGGATCGAGAAGGATGGCATCCAGGCCGGCTGCCTTCGACCCCACAACATCAATGGAGTAGAGGTCGCCGACATACACAGCCTCTGCGGGTTTGACCTTCGCGCGTTCAAGCGCCATCTGAAAGATCCTCGGGTCCGGCTTCTCCACCCCGACAACCCGAGAGTCCAACACGAACCGGAAATACGATGCTAATCCGTGCTTTGTGATGATCTGCTCGATGGTGCCACCAGAGTTGGAGATCATTCCGACCTCCAGGCCGCGGCGCCGCAACGCCTCCAGCACAGCGGGGGCCTGGGGATTCGGCTGGTTCCAGAGATTATGCTGCCGGTTGTACGCGGCAATCCGGCGAAAGGCCCGCTCTGCGGCTGCCCCCCACTCCACCCCCAAGTCCTCGCAGACAAACCGCATGTAGGTCTGAAAGATGTTTAGGGATTCAGTGGAATTGCTCTGAGCCAGGATCGGATCGAGCCGTACCCTCGCCCGATACTCGGCCTCCCGCACCCGAGCCTCTTCAAACTCCAACCCCTCCGCGGCCAGCGCCTCGACGACAACGGCATAATTGATCAGGACAATCGTGTTGCCTGCATCGAACAAGACAGCCTTCAGCGGCATCTGCCTCCCCTCTCTATGACCACAGAATCCATTGGCCTCTTATATCGCCCGATCGCCTACCTGTCAATGCTCATTCTTGCGCTACGCGCGCACCTTCCGACCTCTTCCTTGACAGACAAACCCAAGACGGGCTATGGTGAGGCAGTTAGCTAGGCCAACTAGGCGAGGCCGCTTGCGCGAGGAGGACAATTCGATGAAACTCAAAGGGAAGACAATCGCGATCCTGGCGGAGAATATGTACCAGGAGATGGAGCTGTGGGTCCCCTACTACCGGCTCAAGGAGGAAGGCGCCGAGGTCAAGGTGGTGGGGAACGGCGCGAAGAGCTACACGAGCAAGATGGGATATCCGGTGAACGCCGATGTCTCGGCCGAAGAGGTCAAGGCAGGCGACTTTGACGCCGTCATCATCCCCGGCGGCTACGCGCCGGACCTGATGCGGCGCTCAGGAGCGATGGTCAAGCTCGTGAAGGATGCCTTTCAGGGCGGGAAGGTTGTGGCCGCCATCTGTCACGCCGGCTGGATGCTCTGTTCGGCAGGGGTGCTCAAGGGAAAGACCGCCACCTGTTTCCACTCGATCAAAGACGACCTGGTGAACGCCGGAGCGCGCTACGTCGATCAGGAGGTGGTTGTGGACGGCAACCTCATCACGTCGAGGGAGCCGAAGGATCTGCCAGCCTTCTGCCGCGAGATTATCAAGGCCGTGGAGAAGGCGAGCTGATTAGAAGGGAAAGCGGTTGCTCAAATCTATGCGGTTTGTCTGCGGGGTTTGACAGCAGGGCTCTGTCCTGCTATGATGCCCGGCAAGTCCTAAGCAGCCTCAACGTGAGATTAATGCACCGAAAGCGCCGAGAGGGAGATTGATGACCGTCCAGAAGCTGATCCTGGCCAAGCCGAGAGGGTTCTGCGCCGGGGTGGATCGAGCCATCGATGTGGTGAAGATCGCCCTGGATCTCTACGCCGAGCCGGTCTACGTCCGAAAGGAGATCGTCCACAACCGCCACGTCGTGGACGAGCTCCGGCAGAAGGGCGCGATCTTCGTGGACGACCTCGATGAAGTTCCAGACGGCGCGATCGCCATCTATAGCGCCCACGGGGTGTCACCGGAGGTGCGGGAGCAGGCGGATTCCAGGGGGCTGAAGGTCATCGATGCCACCTGCCCTCTCGTTACGAAGGTCCATAACGAGGCGATCAAGTTCGCCACGGAAGGCCGCACAATCATCCTTGTGGGTCATGAGGGGCACGATGAGGTGATCGGGACGATGGGCGAGGCGCCGGATGCGATCACCTTGATCGGGTCAGAGGAACAGGTGAAGGAACTAGACGTCCCTGATCCCAGCAAGGTGGCAGTCATCACCCAAACCACGCTCAGCGTGGATGAGACCACAGGAATTATCGACGCGCTCAAGCGGAAATTCCCCAAGCTGGCCTTCCCGCCCAAGGAAGATATCTGTTATGCGACACAGAATCGGCAGACCGCTCTGAAGGAGCTGGCCTCGCGCGTTGACCTCATCCTGGCACTGGGCTCGCAAAACAGCTCAAATTCCAAGCGGCTGATCGAGGTCGCCCAAGGGGTGGGGGTTCAGGCCTACCTGATCGACGACGTCAGCGAGATCGAGCCGAAGTGGCTTGAGGGGGCGCGCGTCATCGGCGTGACGGCAGGAGCCTCGGCCCCTGAGCACTTGGTACAGGGAGTGGTCAGCTACTTCAAGGAGCTGGGCGTGTCCGACATCGAGGAGATCGAGCCGATTAAGGAGGAGGTGAACTTCGGCCTTCCTCAGGAAATCGTTCGAGAGCGCGCCCGCCACGATGCGCAGCGATCCGCTCACTCCCCTGCCATAGCCGCTCCCGCATAGTCTGCGAATCGCGCCCCCGCTAACAATCAAAGGCAGGTCGTTCAGACCTGCCTTTTGCTTTTCCTCTCCTAGTGATCCACTTATCATCTACAGTTCCAGCAGGACAGCAGGCCGGGTGGAGCACCTAGGATGCTCTCTGTCTGCTAAGCTGCCGGAGACCAGTCGGCTATAAGCGCGCGCCACCGGCCAGACAGGCTCCGGACTCGTGGTGGAAGCTCCCCCGTTCCAACGCTTGACACCCGATGGGGGGCGTGCTAAAAGGGGATGGCCTTTTAGACGTGTGAGACACGGTGATGACCGACTCTGACAATCTCTCGGCCATATTCACGCCAAAAAGCGTGGCGGTGATCGGCGCCTCCACCAGCCCGGAGAAGCTCGGTTTCCAGATCCTCAAGAACATCGGGGACGCGGGCTTCAAGGGGCCGATCTATCCGGTCAACCCCAAGGCGACGGCGATCCTTGACCTGCCCTGCTACCCGTCGATTGGCGCGGTGGAGGGAGCGCCGGAGTTGGCGGTGATCATCGTCCCGGCCACTGCCGTCCCGGCGACACTGGCCGATTGCGGCGCCAAGGGGGTGAGGGGGGCCATCGTGATCAGCGGGGGCTTCAGCGAGTCGGGGCCGGAGGGCGAGGCGCTCCAGCGCCAGGCTGTCGAGGTCGCCCGCACGCACAAGATCCGGATGGTCGGGCCCAACTGCCAGGGGGTGAACAACCCGTACCACGGCCTGTGTGCCTCCTGGCCGCTCCTCACGATGCGAGGGGCTATCGCCGTCGTGTCGCAGAGCGGCACGGTCGCAGCCGCGCTGATGGACTGGGCCGCCCAGGAGGGGATCGGCGTCTCCGGCTTGGTCAGCATGGGGAATCGAGGCGATGTGGACGAAGCCGATCTCATCGAGCATTACGACGGCGACCCTCGGACTCGGGCCATTGCCGTCTACATCGAAGGGGTCAAGAACGGTCCGCGATTCCTGGCCGCAGCCCGCCGCGCGCGCAAGCCGATCGTGGTCCTGAAGCCGGGGCGAACCGAGAAGGGCCGGCAGGCGGCCGAATCGCATACGAAATCGCTTGCTGGCCGGGACGAGGTCTACCAGGGCGTCTTCCGACAATTCGGGATCTGCCGGGCCGAGACGCTGCACGAACTCTACGATTTCTCCAAGGCGCTGGCCTACCTTAGGCGGCCCACTGGACGGAGGCTTCTGATCGTCACCAGTTCGGGCGGCTGCGGGGTGCTGGCCGCCGACGTCGCCGCGGCCGAGGGGCTGGACGTGGCTCCGCTCCCGCAGGCCGTCGCCTCGCAGCTTCGAGCCTCTCTTCCGAGGCACTTCGTCGTGAACAACCCCCTGGACCTGACCGGCGACGCGAATTCCCGGCTGTATAAGGATGTGCTTGCGGCGGCAAAGGGCGCGTTCGATGTCGCGGCGGTTATCTTCGGCGATCCGATTGTCGGGGCGTCTGAAGTGATCGAGCGCGACCGTCCTGAGCTGGTCATCTACCTCGGCGGGGCCGATGTGGAGCGCGAGGAGGGACGGCTCCTGCATGCCAGGGGTGTTCCCGTGTTCCCAACCCCAGAGCGCGGGATGCGGGCGCTGGCTCAGCTCGTCCGGTTCGGCCGGCCCGTCGAGAAGGCTCGCCCATGACCGCCGAGATCGGCCTCGCCAAGCATCCTGGACGGCACCTGCTGGAGCCGGAAGCGCTGGCCATAGTCAAAGAGGCCGGCCTGACGGTGATCGAGCACCGGACCGCCACTTCGGCAGAAGGGGCGATTGCGGCGGCCGGCCAACTCGGCTATCCAGTCGCGGTGAAGCTGGTGTGCCGTGAGATCGTCCATAAGAGCGAGGCCGACGGGGTGCAGCTCGACCTGCGCGACGCGGCGGCGGTCGGCGCGGCCTATCGCCGTATCATGGAGGGGGCAGCGCGCCACCGCCCGGACGCACGGATCGACGGCGTCCTCGTCTGCCGAATGGCGAGGCCGGGAGTCGAGGTGATCCTCGGACTGACGCGGGACCCGCAGTTCGGCCCGGCGCTGATGTTCGGCCTTGGTGGGATCTTCGTGGAACTCTATCGCGACGTCTCGTTCCGCCTCGTGCCGATCTCTGAACATGACGCCAGGGAGATGATCCACGAGATCAAGGGATTTCCCGTGTTGACGGGGGCCAGGGGAAAGCCGCCGCGAGACCTCGACACCCTGACCCGATCCCTCCTCCTCCTCTCCGCGTTGGCCAAATCGCGGTCGCAGATCGACGCGGTGGACTTGAATCCTGTAATCCTCTATGATCACGGGTGCGTGGTTGTGGACGCCAAGGTGTTCCTGACCGACGGCGAAGGTCGGCCGTGAGGGCGAGGCGGAGAGCGTTATGCGACAGATCCTGATCATTGCACTCTCATACGGCATCACGCCAGGACTGATGGGATTGACGATCCTGCTGGCCTGGTGGCTGGCCAAGCGCGGCGAGGCAGAGGAGCAAGGGGAGTCACGATGAGGCGTTCGAGGTGGCTTCGGCGAGCTGAGGCGATCCTCTTCCTGGTATTGGCGGGAGCACTTCAAGGGTGCCCATTGATCCTCCTCGGTGGAGGCGTGGCCGGAGGCGGAGCGGGGGTCGCCTATGCCAAGGGTGAGCAGGAACAGGTCCACGCGGCCCCCTATGACAAGGTCTGGGAGGCCACTCTGAGCGCATTACGGACCTTGAATATCACCGTCTCGGAAACGGCGAAAGACCAGATCAGCGCCAAGGCAATTGGGACCAAGTCGGACGGGACGTCGGTTGCCGTGAGCGTCTTACCGGTCACAAGAGACACGACCTCGGTGCGGATCCGTATCGGGACGTTCGGCGACCGACCCGCCTCAGAGCAGATCCAGGGCGAGATCGCCGTCGTTCTCAAGGAGGCCCGGTGAATCGGCGACAGCTCCTCGTACCCGTGATCTTTTTCACCATGACCGGCTGCGCCTGGTTGCATGGCGAGGACCGAGCGATCAAAGTCTACCCGCGCCCTGCCAAGGAAACCCTCGTCGCCGTCAACCAGGCGCTCAGGGACCTCAACTTCTTTCCCACCGACCTGGTGCCGAGCCATTCGAAACCAATCCCCACCTACGTTACCAGTGCTTACAAGGAGCAGAGCCTGGGGGAGATCGTCTACGTAGCAGTCCGGGACCTGGGGGGCGAACGGTCCCAGGTGGAGGTCCTCACACAAGGCGATGTGACAGGGGTGTGGACGTGGACCGTGTGGTGGCCATCCCTCATTTTTGAGCAGATCGACCGCCGGCTCCGAACTGCAGGGTTGCAGCAGCCAGGACCCATGCTATCATCGCCACCTCCTAGTGGCCCCCCGACGAACTGATCCGATGCACGAGGCCCTTGCAGCGTGCCGCTCCCTCCCTTGTTCCTCGACCATCGTATCCCGGGGACGAAGGTCGTCACATGACGAGTGCGGGTGCCGTTTCCGTTTCTGTGGAGCGCGACAATGAAATGGGGTATTTCGCGTATTGCGCTTGCTGCCCTCCTGTGGCTCGCGTCCGCAGGCGTCGGATGGGGCACTGAATACACCGCCCCACTCCCCTACGCCCAAATGTACGACCAGCTTAAGGTCGGCATGGGTTGGCACCAGGCCCATGAGATCACTCGCGCGGCTGAGTTGGAACGCGAACCGGCGGATTTCGAGGCCACCGATCTTCTCCGGCTGGATCAGGTCAGCCGACGCTGCCAGGTCCAGCTCCTCCGGCTGCACTGGTATAAGGGAGAACTTCACTGGGTGGAGTATTTCCAGCTCGATCCAGCGGGGGTCACCTACCAGGAACGCGGCGATCCCGATCCGATTGGAGAGAGATTGGTGAGGCGACTGACCGAGGCCTCGAACCTCTATACCTCCAAGTGGGAGGAGATGATGGCGTCGATCGCCCTGGAAGGGTCTCCTGCACTGCAAGTCAAGGCAAAGCAAACCACGGACGACCTGAAGCGGCGTCTTGAAGAGCTTCGTCGGGAGACGCAGCGATGAAAACGAGGTCGGGGATCGTGGTTGCCATTGCAAGGTGGTTCGTCGTCGCCTGCGTCACCAGCGGCATTGTTTTCCTCGTCCCGACGCCAACATTTGGCCAGAAGCCCCTGAAGATCGGGGTGGTGAACTTTCAGGAGGTGGCCCTTCAATGCAAGGCCGGCAAGGCGGCCAAGGCGCGGCTGGAGAAAATGGCCGACCAGGTGAGGAAAGAGGTGAGGGGCAAAGAGGAGAAGCTAGTCGCCCGCCAGAAGGAGCTTGAGACCGCCGCGTCCCGGCTCACCCCCGCCGAGCGCCAGCACCGCGCCGAGGCGCTGGAGAAGGATGAACTGGCCATTAAACGCCTCATCCAGGATAAGACGGAAGAGCTGAGAAAGGCAGAGGCGGATAGCGTTGTAGAACTCGCCCGTCAGATCGACCCCATCCTCAAAGCGTACGCCGCAGAAAAGGGTTTTGACCTGATCCTGGAGGCGCGCCGCCCCGGCCTCATGTATTACGACCAGAAGCTCGACATCACCGCAGAGATCGTCAAGCGATTCGACCAAGCGTCGAAGTAACCGCCCCTCGCGTCAGCCCCTCCTACTCCTTCGTGACGACCGTTCGCGGCCACTCTTCGGCCAGGGGGATGACGTACCGTATGCCGAAGAAACTGATCTCCTGGCCCGAGACGACTCGCTCCGCGGGCAGCTCAGCGACCGGGATATTAACGTAGCTTCCCAGCAGCGAGAGGAGCAGCAAGGTGAAAACATACCGCCGGTTCACCCCCATCTTCTCGTAGGCGTACCTGAGGATGCCGATCTCGAACATGGTGATCATGAGACCGATGAGCAAGAAGAGGGCAAGGATAAACAGTAGTGGCAGAGGGAAAAAGTGCAGGCCCGAAGGTCGCATCGTCTCCTCCCTTTAGAATGGTCGTCCCGCTATCTCGGTTGAAAAGCAACGCTCACATCGTTCATCGCCGTCAGCCAAAGATCATTCCACGATCAACGAACAAAGATCAGCGCATAGATCCAGAACAGCGCGATGCTCGCATACACGAGCGGGATTATGAAGGCTCCACGGAAGAACCGGTACGCTGCCTTAGGCATGGCCGACCACAAACGATAGCCAAGCGCTTTTTCCAATTGAATCGCTCTCTCCTGCAAATGACTCATGTAGCGAGCTGCATTTTTCTCGGACGCCCAGAAGAAACCCGTCATCAACAATCCAAAACCCTTCGCCACACTCCTCACCAAAAAAGATTGTTGGGGAATAATCCCGAAACCGACCACAGTCAAACCGACGAGGATCGCCAAGAACAACGTCCGCATTCCAAAGCGAAGACCACTGTAGTGTCGTAAGGTCAAGCAGACCTCAGCGTATTCCTGATCGGAATCCTTTGTCATCAGTCGATGTCCCCTCTCCAGTCCGGTTTAATTACGAATCTTTCATCACCTAGATGGACCCCCTCCCTTGAGGGAGAGGGCAAGGATGAGGGTGTCAGGCTCGCAAACGATTCAGGCCAGAGCAATTATCCCAATCTAGAAAATCACGCATGCGACAGAACAAGTTTCAGTAGCCGCAACAGGTGAACCATAAGCCATATTCCGAGCAACCCAATAATCAACCAAAACAGTGCGTTGAGAACCTTGCTCGACGTAAGCAACCACAGAAATGACACACCACCGCCTTCTCCGCTCGACTCCTCACTTCGGTTCAACCACCTACACATACACAGAATCCACGCCAGGGCCGCGATTCCAACAGGGCCTGAACATCCCCCGCTTTGCCTCCAAAGCGTCTTTGCGCCGATACATGAGAATGTGGGTTTCCATTTTCTAACGTGAGAGCGCCGGAAAACAATTTCTCAAGGAGCAACGCCAAATTGACAAACATGACAGCCAAGCGTTGAATAATTCGTGGACTATAACCCACCACTTGGCGGCCCAAAAATCATTTGTAGTTTTTTAAAAAGGCCGAAGTCGGTCTGTAAGCCGGATCCTGTACGGTCAAGCCTCGCGGCCAGACCGGATGACCATTCCTCTAGGCCCGACGTTGCCGCCGGGCTCAAGCGGCCTACCCGTCCCGCCTGCCCCAAAGGAGCACGAGAGCGGACCACTCTCTGCGCCGCCGCTGCTCGATGAGCAACGATGATGGGGCGGGACCTATTTGGCCTTGCTCCGGGTGGGGT
>JBGQIR010000042.1:0-11068 GCA_041498535.1 Methylomirabilis sp. (SeqCode) | reverse complement strand
TCCCTCGGCGTCGCGGATCGAGCCGTCGGATTTCCTGAAGACGTACTGGCCTCCCTCGAAGAATTCACTTGCTGCCGGGTCGAGCGCGAGCGCGATCTGGGTGCCCGGCCGATAACCGGACTTTCCGATCGCTTCCAGGATCAGTTCGATCGCTTCGACATTCGAGCGCAGGCGCGGCGCAAAGCCGCCCTCATCGCCCACCGCTGTGCTATACCCATGCGCAGCCAAGACCCGCTTCAGGTTGTGGAACGTCTCGGCCGCGATCCGGAGAGCCTCGCCAAAGGTTGGGGCTCCGACAGGGACGATCATGAACTCCTGGAAATCGACGTTATTGTCGGCGTGGGCACCCCCGTTGATGATATTCATGAGGGGGACCGGCAGCATCGTGGCCGAGGGGCCGCCCAGATATCGGTACAGCGGGACGCCACGCGCGGCTGCACTGGCCTTTGCGACGGCAAGCGAGACGCCCAAGATCGCGTTGGCGCCCAGCCTGGCCTTGTTCTCGGTCCCGTCCAGAGCGATGAGGGCCTGATCGATCGCCGCCTGCTCTTGCGCCTCTTTGCCGATGAGGGCAGGAGCGATGATGTCGAGGATATTGCCGATCGCCTTCGTCACTCCTTTCCCCCCGTAGCGGGCTGGATCGCCATCCCTCAGTTCCAGCGCCTCGTGCTGGCCGGTTGACGCGCCGGAGGGGACGGCGGCCCGCCCGAGGTGCCCGCTCTCCAGGACCGCATCGACTTCGACGGTCGGGTAGCCCCGGGAGTCCAGGATCTCTCTGGCAGCCAACCTCACAATGCGCGTCATGGGTACAGCCCCCTCAGCTTCTTGGCTTCCGCCACGCGGCTCACCCCCAGCATGAGAGCGGCCGTTCGGAGGTCGACCCGTTCCTTCCTGGAGAGGGCGAGAACCCGTTGGAATGCAGCCGTCATGACCTCGGACAGACGGTCGTTGATCTCATGCTCGTGCCAGAAGTATTGCTGAAGATCCTGCACCCATTCAAAGTAGGAGACAGTCACGCCACCCGCATTGGCAAGGATGTCGGGGAGGACCACGACCTTCTTCCCCGCCAGGATCTCATCGGCCTCTGGCGTGGTCGGTCCGTTGGCGCCCTCGGCAACGATCCGGGCTCGAACCCGATCGGCGTTCTTCTCGCTGATTTGTCCTTCGGTTGCGGCCGGGACCAGGAAATCGCAGTCGAGCTCCAACAGCTCCTCGTTGCTGATCCGGTCCCCCTCACGGTGTTGGGAAATCGACCCTTCGTGCGCGCATTCAGTCAGGAGCTTGGAGATATCAAGCCCTTTGGGGTCGTAGATTCCCCCACGGTGGTCGCTCACTGCGACCACACAGCAGTCTTCTTCGTGGAGCAGCCTGGCTGCGACCGAGCCGACATTACCAAAGCCTTGAACCGCAACCCTCGCCCCCTTGAACGCCATTCCATACTCCTTCGCCGCCGCCTTCAGGATGTAGTAGACGCCTCGGCCGGTCGCCTCGCGCCGGCCAAGCGAGCCCCCCAGCAAAAGCGGCTTTCCGGTCACGACGCCGGGCGAGGTAATCCCCCGCTGCACGCTATAGGTGTCCATCATCCAGGCCATGACCTGCTCATTGGTATACATGTCGGGGGCCGGGATATCCCGGTCGGGGCCGATGAAGAGGATGATCTCGGAGGTGTATCGGCGCGTCATGCGCTCAAGTTCAACCAGCGACATCCGGGTCGCATCACAGTCAACGCCGCCCTTTGCGCCGCCGTATGGAAGACCCATCAGTGAGCACTTCCAGGTCATCAGCATCGCGAGGGCTGTAATCTCCTCCAGGTTCACACCCGGATGGTAGCGGATGCCACCCTTCGTCGGGCCCATGGTGAGGTCGTGCTGCACCCGGAAGCCGGTGAAAACCTCGAGCTGGCCATCGTCCATCAGGGTCGGAACCGAAACAATGAGGGACCGCTGAGGCTGACGCAGCCGCTTGTGTATGCCTGGATCAAGCGCGAGCCGCTTCGCCACCGCATCAAGTTGCGCCAGCGCTACGTCCAGCATGCCGTGATGAGCTTCTCTCATCATCCTTGTTTCCTCTCTCTTACATCGCCGAAACCCGTTGACTTCTTGGCGAACTGACGCCGCTGTCAAAAAGGCTGATTGCACTGCCGGCGGGACACCTCTCACAACCGCCATGATCCGAAAAAAACCGTGGGTATTTTATCACGTCAGACACTCCATAACCATAAGAAACGAGGGGAGGATGGCCATCGGACACTTGACATTATGCAGAGCTTCCACCATAGTAACCGCCGTAGAGGCGACCTTCTAGCAGCCCGCAAACCACTATTACGGTGATCGTGACGGGCCCGGGATGAGGATGGGGTCTCAGGCAGTTCTTGCACGTTCGTTGGCGCACCATTCACTAAAACGCCCCCTCGGGCAGAACCCGCTCCGAGAGGGCGTTCGTGCTTTTGCGCCAGAAAGAAGGCTGAATTGGAGGTAGTGAGGCAGATAAAATTGGAACGGCACTGACTGGGCGCAGAGACCCGGCATGCTTGTCCACCAAGTTGCGTTGTCAAATGGTATGGCTTGCGAATTGCTGTTAGCGAGCAGCATGGCCAATGGCTGAAGATATTTCTCGCCACGCGCTGGCTCACGCGCATCCCAAAGAGGTTCGGGCCCTGATCCGCCAGGGGAAGTGGCGGCTGCCTACGGCTGGCCTGTGCCAAGGGCGAGTCCAGGCTAACCTGGTAATTCTGCCACGAGATCTCGCGTACAGCTTCCTGCTCTTCGCCCAGCAGAATCCGAAACCCTGTCCGCTCCTCGAGGTCACGGGACCCGGCTCGACCGAACCCATCCGGACCGCACCCGGCGCCGATCTGCGCCAAGACCTCCCGAGATATCGGATCTACCGCCACGGCCAGCTCGAGGACGAGGTCACCGATCTGATGGCGATTTGGCGGGGAGACCTGGTGAGCTTTCTGTTGGGCTGTAGCTTTACCTTCGAGGCAGCGATGCTCCGGGCGGGGGTTCCCGTGCGGCACCTTGAGGAGGGGAAAAACGTCCCGATGTATATCACCACGCGGCCCTGCCAGCCGGCCGGCATCTTTCAGGGGCCACTCGTCGTCAGCATGCGACCAATCCCACGCCACCTCATTCCTCGGGCAGTTCAGGCCACAGCCCGGTTTCCGGCCGCCCATGGCAGACCAGTCCAGGTAGGCAATCCAGCCTCGCTGGGAATCACAGACTTGGCCCAACCCGACTTCGGCGATCCGGTGACCATCCGACCTGGCGAGATGCCGGTCTTCTGGGCCTGCGGTGTGACACCGCAGGCGGTGGCGATGCAGGCCAAACCTCCCCTTATGATCACGCATGCGCCAGGCCACATGTTCGTCACCGATCTGGAAGACGAGGCATTGGCAGTATATTGACACGGACGAGCCGGATGCACTCGGCATGAGCCGTTTTGTCATTGACCATCCCGAACGTCAGTGATATAGATGCCAGAGCCTTCGGAAACATCTGCTGGACCTCTGTCACGTATCAAGGAAGGTATCCTATTCCCCTTCTGCACACTCTTCATCAATGACGCTTCCTCAACTCGTTGTAGAGTCATGAAAGACAGCCGTAGAGCATGAGTGCTGAAAGGAGGCTATCAGCCATGAGTAGGGACCCTGAAGCAAGTGCGCCCGGAGGACTCACGCGACGCGAATTCACAAAGGCCGGCGTGGTGGGTCTGGCGAGCCTCGGGATCTCGTCCGTTGGGCTGGGCTCTCTCGCCGAGCTAGCCCACGCGCACCATCCTGAGAAATCGTACAACCCAGGTCTGGCCCCACCCCGCATCACCCCGGAGAAGGGCGCGTCGCTCCGCGTCCTCCGGTGGTCCGGTTTCGTGAAGACCGACCAAGAATTATGGGATCAGAACACGAAGAAGTGGGAGGAGCAGACAGGCAGCAAAGTCCTCCTCGAGTACCTCTCCTGGGAGGACGTGCGGCCCAAGTCGGCGATGACTGCCGCGGTGGGCGCGGGCCCCGACATCGTCGTCGGGTGGTACGATGACCCGCACCTCTACCCGGACAAACTCCACGACATGACCGAGATCGCCGAATACCTCGGGAAGAAATACGGTGGCTGGTATGACGTCATGCGCCAATACGGGTATAGCACCCGCCTGAAGCGCTGGCTGGCCCTCCCCATCGGTGCACCGGCCATCCAGATCAACTATCGGGTAAGCTGGGTGAAGGAGGCCGGCTGGGAGAAACCTCCCGCCAAGACCGATGAGTTCCTGAAACTCTGCAAGAAGCTCAAGGCCAACAACCACCCCGTGGGCTTCGCCCTCGGTCACGCCGTGGGGGACGGGAATAGCTGGACCCACTGGTGCCTGTGGGCGTTTGGCGGCAAAGCTGTCGAGAAGGACAACAAGACGATCGCGATCAACCGGCCCGAGACGGTCAACGCCCTGGAGTACGCCAAAGAGTTGTACGAGACCATGATCCCCGGCACGGCCTCCTGGCTTGATCCCCACAACAACAAGGCGTTCCTGGCCGGCGAGATCTCGATCACCAACAACGGCATTAGCATCTACTACGCTGCCAAGGCGCAATTCCCGACCATTGCCGAAGACACGGACCACGTCCCCTTCCCCGTCGGCCCGGTGGGCCGGCCGATGGAGGTCGGGCTCATCAGCCAGGCCATGGTCTTCAAGCACTCGAAATTTCCCAATGCGGCCAAGCACTACCTCATGTTCATGCTCGAGGAGCCGCAGTATGCCCCCTGGATCGATGCCACGCGGGGGTACGTGACCCAGTCACTCAAGTACTATTCGCACCTCGATGTCTGGACGCGCGATCCCAAGCACACGCCATTCCGCGACGCGGCCCTCCGGATGGTCCCCCTCAGCTATGCCGGGACCCCCAGCCCCCAGTCAGCGGCAGCTCTTGGGGAATACATCGTGCTCGATATGTTCGCCGACGTCTGCACCGGGCGGAAAACACCAAAAGAGGCGGCCAGAGCCGCCGAGGAGCGATTGGCAAGGATCTTCAAGAAATAGAAGGAATGGCCACCGGGCTGGGGTCGTCGGGCCTTCTCCGGCGACCCCGATCCTGCCTCGCCACGGAGTGGCGGTGAATCGGGCCGGAACTGCTGTCACCTTGAGGGGCTCCACTACTTCAGCCCTCCTTCGGCTCTTCGAGCACCGGGAGGTCCTCGGCATCCTTTTTGTCCTGCCCGCCGTCCTGTTGCTCGGCATCTTTCTGGCCTATCCGTTCTTTTTTGGGGTCTGGCTGAGTTTCACGGATACCATTATCGGCGGTCGGGGGCGCTACATCGGCTGGGCCAATTACCGAAGCCTCCTCCAGGACTCCCTCTTCTGGCTCACCACTCGAAACACCTTCCTCTACACCATCGTGGCCGTCTGGCTCAAGCTCGCCATGGGCCTCGTCCTCGCTTTGATATTGAACCGGCTCGTTCGGCTCAAGGGGCTTCTGCGGGCCATCGTTCTGCTGCCGTGGATCGTCCCCACGGCCTTCAGCGCGATCGCCTTCTGGTGGATGTATGACTCCACCTTCGGTGTCATCTCCTGGGTCTTGCTGAAGGCCGGGTGGATCAGCCATCGAATCGACTTCCTCGGCGACCCGAACCTCGCCAGGGCCTCGGTGATCGTGGCGAACGTCTGGCGCGGCGTGCCGTTCTTCGCCATCGGCCTGCTCGCCGGGCTTCAGACCGTCGAACCCTCCCTGCTCGAGGCCGCCGCCATCGACGGAGCCGGGGTGTGGCAGAGGTTCTGGCACGTGACCCTCCCGCTCGTCATGCCGCTCTTGGTGATCGTAACGACGTTCTCCACCATCTGGACCTTCTCGGATTTCCAGCTTGTCTACATCATTACCCGAGGCGGCCCGGCCAACGCGACTCATCTTTACGGAACTCTGGCCTACCAGCGGGCCATCCAGGGTGGACAATTCGGGGAGGGGGCCGCCATCTCCAACTTCATCTTCCCGATTCTCTTCTTGGGCGCGGTGATCAGCTTGCTGTATGTAAAGCGAGAGGAATAGCGATGGCCCGCCGACTGGCAGCCAGGATCGCTTTCATTCACCTTCCTCTGTGGGGTTTCTTGCTCTTTCTCCTCTTCCCCTTCTACTGGATGCTCATCACCTCCCTGAAACCCGACGCCGAACTCTACAACCTTAGGCTCAACCCGTTGTGGATCAAAGCGCCGACCCTGGATCATTTCCGGCATCTCCTCTTTCAAACCCACTTCCCCCGTTGGCTCTGGAATACCATGGTCATCTCCATCGCCTCGACCG
Source organism: Methylomirabilis sp. (SeqCode) (assembly GCA_041498535.1). Taxonomy (GTDB): domain Bacteria; phylum Methylomirabilota; class Methylomirabilia; order Methylomirabilales; family Methylomirabilaceae; genus Methylomirabilis. The sequence continues at coordinate 4,791 of JBGQIR010000042.1, read as the reverse complement.
TCATCTCCCTCGGATCGAGCCTGCTTGCGGCATACGCGATCCAGCGACTGCGATTTCGAGGATCGGCCTCCCTAGGGATCGCCATCTTCCTCAGCTACCTGGTCCCTCCCACGATCCTCTTTATCCCGCTGGCGGCCGTCATCTTCCACCTAAAACTCTGGGACACCCCGTGGGCCCTGATTCTCTCCTACCCTACATTCCTGATTCCGTTTTGCACCTGGCTCCTCATGGGCTATTTCAAGTCGATCCCCAAGGAGCTGGAGGAGTGCGCCATGATCGACGGGGCCACCCGGTTCCAGGTTTTTTACCGGATCATTCTCCCAGTCTCTTTGCCCGGCGTCTTCTCCGCCATGATCTTTGCCTTCACCCTCTCCTGGAACGAATTCCTCTACGCGCTGGCCTTCACATCGGACACCCTCAACAAGACCGTGCCCGTGGGGGTCGTGACCGAGCTGGTCAGTGGCGACGTGTATCACTGGGGACCGCTGATGGCCGGGGCGCTGCTGGGTTCGGTCCCGGTGGCCCTGATCTACTCGTTCTTTGTGGAGCATTACGTCGCCGGCCTCACGGGAGCCATGAAGGGGTGACCGGATGGAGCTTAGTCGCGGAGCCTTGTGATGGCGGAAGTCGTGCTGAAAGATCTGGTAAAGAAGTTCGGTGACGTGGTGGCGGTGAAGGACATGAACCTGACCGTCCACGACCGGGAGTTCCTCGTCTTGGTGGGACCCTCAGGGTGTGGAAAGACCTCCACCCTCCGAATGGTGGCAGGGTTGGAGGAGATCACTGCTGGGGAAGTCCATATTGGCGGACGTCTGGTGAATCACCTGCCTCCCAAGGACCGAGACATCGCCATGGTCTTTCAGAACTACGCCCTCTACCCCCATATGACCGTCTACGACAACATGGCCTTCGGCCTCAAGATGCGGAAGTTCTCGAGGGCAGAGATCGAGAAGAGGGTCCAGGAGGCCGCCGAGATCCTTGGTATCCAGGAACTCCTGCAGAGAAAGCCCAGGCAGCTCTCCGGTGGGCAGCGCCAGCGGGTGGCCGTGGGCCGGGCGATCGTCCGCCACCCACAGGTCTTTCTTTTCGACGAGCCCCTCAGCAACCTCGACGCCAAGCTTCGGGTGCAGATGCGCGTGGAACTCAAGAAGCTGCACCAGCGCCTCCAGGCCACCGCCATCTACGTGACCCACGACCAGGTGGAGGCCATGACCCTCGGCGACCGGGTAGTCGTGATGAAGGACGGCGTCATCCAGCAGGTGGGAGACCCTCTGGAGGTCTACTCCTCGCCAGCGAACAAGTTCGTGGCCGGTTTCATCGGCTCTCCAGCGATGAACTTCTTCGACTGCACCGTCACCGGCGCCGGAGGCAATCTCTCGCTGGAGGCGCCAGGGTTGTGCCTTTCCGTCCCGAAGGAGCGAGACGAGTCCCTAGCCGCCCACATCAACAGGCAGGTCACTCTTGGCATCAGACCGGAGGATATCAAGGAAGTCTCGGAGGGAGGTCCTCCCGGAGCCTCCATCGAGGCAGTCGTGGAGGTTAAGGAGCCATTGGGATCCGAGGTCCTCCTTAACATGAGGGTTGGGCCGAATCCAGTGGTGGCCAGAGTCCAGCCCAGTACCACCATAAGGGTCGGCGAAAAGGTCCGCCTTTCCGTGGATCCCACCAAAATTTACCTCTTCGATCCTCACACTGAACAGGCCATCTCCTGACCTGGTTTGGCAGCCCAGTCCATAATCTCGATGGCATCGGTCCCCTCATTGTGCAAGCCGGACATGAGAACCGGCGACAATATAGAGAGAATCTAGCGTGGTGGCAGTCTTTCGGCGGGAAGAACCTTAAGAGGCAAAGCGCAAAGTGGGGAACGGGTACTCTCTAATAATCATGGTGGCGGTGACTGGACTCGAACCAGTGACTCCGCGGATATGAGCCGCGTGCTCTGACCAACTGAGCTACACCGCCATGATAGTGCCCGGCTGTTCACAGCAAAGGTTGCAGTAGAACTTGTAGAGAGGCGCCCGCGGTGAAAAAAGAAAAACAGGGAAATCTACTCTCCCTGTTTCCCCAGCGGGTTTCTATCACTTTGTACGGTATCTCCCAACTAATGTCAAGGAGTCTTTTCCGAAGGCATCGGCGATAGGAGTAATCAAATATGTTGACACAGTGCGCCGATTTGAATAGAATGTTATCGACTGAAGTCCTGCCACGGGAGTTCCTCGGTCGTCTGAGTCGTTCAGGTCACCTGGAATCCCATTCACGACCATTGAATCTGGAGGAGATTATGTTCGCAAGAAAAGTGCGTCTGAAGCTGCGTCCGGGAACGGCTGTGGCGTATTCCCGGATGCTAGAGAATGAAATCATCCCGCTCCTACGGGAGCAGAAGGGGTTTCACGACGAGATTTCGTTCGTCTCAGGTGAGCGCAGCGAGGCCGTGGCCATCAGCCTGTGGGACGCGGCCGATAGCGCAGAGGTGTATCATCGTGAGACGTATCCAAGCGTGCTGCGAGCGCTCGAAGGCCTGATCGACGGAGAGCCGCAGGTGAATACCTTCGCGGTCTCCAACTCGACCATCCACAAGATTCCGAACCTGCCTCGGTAGTTTTCCAAGCTGGCTGGGCTCGAGCGAGGGCGGGACCTTATCCCGCCTTCTTTTTCTTTCCACTGCGCTCCCCTCCTTGGCTTCCCCTCTACCCCACCCAACCTCCCCTTACAAAGGGGAGGAGGTCTTTTCAGCACAGGACGCCTTGCTTGCGCTTCGCCTCTTCAACAACTTCAATCGTCTTGACTGCGTCTTTGATTGCCGGAAACGCCTTGACGAACTCCTCGCCGACCGTGGCGGTGGCCGGCAGTCCTATCTGGCGCGCCATCATCAAGGCATTCGCCGGCGCCTGACCTCGCACATGATTGTTGAAGTAGATCAGGATCTTGGCCCGTCCTGTTGCCGCGATCTCCCGAACCCTCTTTGCGAAGGGCTCCAGCTCGTCTTCTGAATAGAGATAATCGTATCGCTCCTCGGCCGTCTCGTGCTTCCTCCACTTCTCCCGGTTCCTGCCGTGGAAGCGCAGGTACATCAGCTTTTGCGGCTCCAGCTCCTGCTTGATCGTGCTCTTGAATTCCGGCATATCGATGAAGGCCCATCCTGCGCCAGAGGGGGCCAGGAGCGTCTTGGTGTCATCCGCAGACTCACTCCAGGAGACATGGCGCAGCTCGACCGCCACGGGGTAGTCCTTGAACTGCGTCAGGATCGTCGAGAGGACCTCTTGATGCTGAGGCGTTCTCGCAAACCACTCTGAGAACTGAACCAACAGGCACGCGAGCTTGCCTTCTTCAGCGATCGGGTTAATGCCTCGCCTGAAATCGTCGTAATCCTGCTGCGTCACCTCCGGCTCGGCTCCGGTCGCCTTCTTGAACATTTCCGGATGGGTGAACTTCTGCCAGACTTTGATCGCGAACTCGAAATCCTGCGGTGTGATCTTGACCCAGGCCCTCGCTGTCCGAGGATCGATCAGCCGGTAAAAGGTCGAGTTGACCTCCACGGTGTTGAAGGCCTTGCTGTAAAGCTCCAGCTCGTTCTTCGCCTTCGACGGATAGAAGATCCCGTCCCAGGCCCCCTCTCCTTTGGGGTAGGACCAGCCCGAGGTGCCAATGCGGACGTGCTTCTCAACCGCTGAGTTCACCACTGCCCCTTCGTTAGTGCCCCATCATGTCGCGGAGCGTTTTCTTTGTGAAGCCGGCGGGGGGTTGAAACTCCGTCGCCGGGACCGTCCGGGTTTCCGCTTTGACAACCTCGACCGTGACTCTACCATCGCTTTGGTGCACCGTTCGGACCGGATACCCCTCGTTGGTCAGCTTCCATGCCGGATCATCTCCGCGGAGTCCAAATCGTCCGTGCGCACGTCCGCAACGAGGCGCCAGCTTGGCCATCTCGGCGGCGAACTTCTCGAGCTTTTGCGGGTCCAGCTCACGCCAGGCGGCGATGCCCTTGGCGAGCCAGAGCTCCGAGTCTGGCTTTCCATCGATCAGGACGTCGTAGCGAACAGCCGGGTATCCCGCGACCGTGGCCTGCTGGCCGGTTTTCTTCATCTCGACCCGTGCCTCAGGGCAGTCCTGGGGGGCGCCCTCGGTCTGCGGCATTGGGGAACGCATCATCTGCTCCATCATTTGTTGCTGCTCGGGCGGCATGTCCTTCATCGCCTCCTGCATCTCTTTCATCGCCCGCGCCATCTGTCCGGCCATCTCCTGCTGCATGCCCTGCATCATTTGGCCGAACTCTTGGACCGTGGAAGTGACGTATTGCTGTTCGTGGTACATCACCTGAGTGATGGTCTGGGCGTTCAGGTCCACGATGAACGCCATGACTGGTTGGCCATCCGCTCCCAGCATGAGGGTCTTCATCCGGTTGGCCTGCAGCATCACCTGCTGCCGGCCGCCTTCCCGATCACCCTTCACCACCTGATCAATGACCCACCCCGCTGACGCCTGGCTGGTCCATGCGAAGACGCTCACCAGGATGCTGCACACCACAACCCAATATCGAATCATCAACAAACCTCCTTTCACTCGATCAGCGGTTCAACATTAGAACGGTTTCTCTGAGGGAACGCCTTGCTTTCCCTCATCCTCGCCTTCTTTCCTGACGGGAGAAGGGAAGGTTAAGGGGTGTCGAGGCCGAGGCACTCTGATCCGCCATCAGCGCTTTCAATCGGGCGTAGTCGTAGCCAAAAAACCACAGCACCGACTCCGCAGCCTTCAGCAATAGCTCGGTGTACTTCTCGACATCGTAGCCGAGGC